>DATLZF010000061.1:0-4697 GCA_035574135.1 Candidatus Methylomirabilota bacterium | reverse complement strand
GGCCGAGATGCTCGTATTCACGGGCGATCTTGATGACCAAGCGCAGGTTGGCGCGAATCATCCAATCGCGTGCCGCGGCGTCACCGCGCCGGCTGCGCGCGGCCAGCACGGCCTCTTGCGGGGGCGTGAGCAGAGGGACTTCCCCGACCGACTTTATATAAGCTGCCAGGGCATCAGGACGGGCGCGACCCACGGTGGGCAACGCCTCGGTAGAACTCCCGGAAATAACGGCCGCCGTGATGTCGGTCGGCCCAGGCCACTTGTCCGTCTCAGAGGCGGCAGTAACGGTCGTCGCCGTCAGCCGGGTCGAGGAAACTCGATTGCGCGGCGTCATTCGGCGGCCGTTGATCCGAGGCGATTGGTATTTGCGGGTCGTCATCTCTCTGGTCTGGGTAAGGTGCGGGATTTCGCTCGCCAAAGCGGGGGCCGCGCGACCTCCGCCCCGGCCGGAATTTTCAGTCCGACAGCACCACGGTATCGATGACGTCGGTGACGCCATTGCTGGCGGGCACGTCGGTCTTCACGCCCCTGGCGTTGTCCACGGTGAGGGTACCGCCGGTGACCTTAGCGTCGAGGGATTGGCCGCTCAGGGTCTGGGCCTTCATCGTCTTGACGTCCGCCGCCATCACTTTGCCGGTCACGACATGGTAGGTGAGGATGGAGACGAGCTTTGCCTTATTTTCCGGCTCAGACAGATCCTCCGCCGTGCCCTTAAAAAGCTTGCCGAAGGCCTCGTCGGTGGACGCGACGACGGTGAACGGCCCGGGACAGTGGAGCGTTGCCACGACACCAGTAGCTCTTACCGCAGCGACCAGGGTCTTGAAGCTGCCGTTGCCCGAGGCGAGAGCAACGATGTCTTTGCTCGGAGCTTTGGTGTCAGCGTGAGCGACGCCCAGGAAGCTGGACGCGGCGACGATTGCTGAAAGGGTGAGGGTGTGGATGGATTTCATGGTTCGTATGGGATGTTGCGTTGTTTGTTTGTGTGTGACCCGGGCGACCACCGCAAAGCGAGTCGTCCTGGCGAACCGACATTCGATGAGCCGGTGCTGGGCGACTTTTGCTTTTGTATTCCGAAGTTCACGGTTCGTTCTCATGTTCAGCTTGCGGCCAAGTCGCGTTGAACTTGTAGAGAATATGTCTAATTTATGTATAGGTGTCAATGTTTTGCCGAAAATTATTTTGTTTCACGTTGTTTATCTGCTATATGTTGATTGATAGTATATTGAGTGGATCAATCCGGCTTCCTCAGAATACTTGCTTGCAAAATGAAGCCGTATTGTCACATTTCTGTCTAGTTTATGGCTGAAGCCCGCCAAGCAATCAAAGTAGTTGCCCGGCGTACGGGATTGAGCGCGCATGTGATCCGAATTTGGGAGAAACGCTACGGCGCCGTGGAGCCCGCACGCACCGGAACCAATCGTCGCCTCTACTCGGACGAGCAGATCGAGCGACTGAGCCTGCTCCGCCACCTCACGCAGCACGGGCACAGCATCGGCCATGTCGCGAACCTGCCGACCGACACGCTCCGCGAGTTGGCCAAGGAGTCGTGCGGTGCCGACAGCCAGACCGCGCGCGCGCTGAACACAGTGCCGGGCGCACCGACCTTCTTCGACCAATGTGTCGCAGCCGTGAAATCGCTCGACGCTCGCGCGCTCGATGAAACCCTCAAACGCGCCGCGACCGAACTGGGCGCGCAAGGTCTGCTGCAGCGGGTGATCGCCCCGCTCGCGCAAACCATCGGCGACTTGTGGCGTGACGGCGCCATTACGGCCGCCCACGAGCACTTTGCCACCGCCATCATTCGCACAGTCTTGGGCCACGCTGCCAAACCGTTTGCCGGCGTGGACCAGGCACCGGTTCTCATCGTAGCCACGCCGACCGGCCAACTGCACGAGCTGGGCGCACTACTTGCCAGCGCGGCGGCGGCCAATCTTGGCTGGCATGTCACCTATCTCGGCGCCAGCCTGCCGGCCGCCGAGATCGCGGGTGCCGCCCGCCAGAATCAGGCGCGAGCCGTCGCCTTGAGCTTGGTGTATCCGGAAGATGACCCGCGTCTCGAAGGTGAACTGACACGCTTGCGCGAACTGCTCCCGTCCGATGTGACGCTCCTCGTCGGAGGTCGTGCCATGGCTGCCTATCGAACTGTCCTGAACCGCCTCAAAGCCACGCAAGTCGGGGATCTCAAGGAGTTCTGCAACGAGCTTGACGCATTGCGACGGCCGAGGGCACTCCCGAAAGCATGAAACCCCGCTTCACACCCAATATTTCCACGAAAGGCCGCATGGTTCGTGGACTTTGCGCGCTCTCGTTGCTCGTCGCCTCGGGCGCGGGCTTCCCGGTCTCCCCTTGGTTGGGTTTCTTCCTCCTCTTCTCGGCGATATTCGTCGCGTTCGAGGCGATCCGCGGCTGGTGTCTGCTGCGAGCCTGCGGGATCAAGACAAAACTCTGAAGACCGGTGTGCGGCGGTCAACCTCCGGCTATTTCGACGGCTGGGATCCATCGTGCTTCTTTGCCAAAGCATCGCCACAGGATAGGGTCCGTGGCCGTCGCTTGCTGTCGGCCTCAAGGTGAGGCGTTCATGAACGAGCTGCCCGTTCCGCGCGAGACCGTGGGGGCCTCTGCCTCCCCGCGGGAACGCGCCATGTCAGCGGTTCTCCTTGAAACGGTAGGGATGGCAACCACTGCCAGCGCCACCGTTAAGACATGAGGTTCTTCGTGGAATTCCCGGACGGACGTCGGGGGGCCGCTCCCGTGGCGCATCGCGGCCTTGAGGCGCCTGCAGGACTGGCCCACCGGACCGTATTCGGCGACTACCAGCCGCCGAGCCGAGGGCACAGCGCACATGGATGGTGGCTCTGGGCGTCGGGCGTCAGCCGATCGGTCGGGTCGCCCGACCGAACGGTCCGGTAGCCCTTTCATCCCGAAGTCCAAGTCCCACTTTGCTTCCGACAGGTCCCCATCGGATCGGATGCTTACCCGGAGTTCCGTAAAGAACCAAACAAGGGCCGCAGGCCGATGTCATCCACCGCCCGCGGCAGACCATGATTTGCGGCTACGTCACCTTGATCTCGACCGATTTCGGACCCGCGTCAGGATTCTTCGTCAAGCGGACATTCAGCGCTCCGTCCTTGAACTCGGCGCTCACGTGCTTGGAGTCCACAGCCTCGGGCAGAACGAAGCTGCGCGTAAACGAGCCATAGACACGCTCCACACGGTGGTAGCGCCGGCCCTTTTTATCCTTCTCGAGCCGACGTTCGCCGGAAAGGTACAGAATTCCGTCCTCGACGCGCACCTTTACGTCCTCCTTCTGCACTTCAGGCAACTCGGCCTTGATCAGATACTGCTTGTCGTCCTCGACGATGTCCACGAGCGGCGCCCAAGCGGCCATCGTGATCTATTCCCGGCGGGTCCCGCTCGTCCGGGCCGGCACCCCATAAAACGCGCGCAGGAGACGGTTGTTCAATTCATCGATCTCCCGGAAGGGATTCCAATCGGACGTTTCCTTCAGCGGATTCCAACGAGTCAACACATTCTTATTCCTCTTCAACTGTTCTCCGGCAGGCAACCTCTCAGCCCATCACGCCCCCGCCGTCGAGTCGTACGGCTTTCTCGCGCCAACCTCGGGTGCAAGTCGTTACCCACCATTAAGCAGCCGCCGTGCATGACCGGCCGCCAGGTGGCAAGTGATTCTGGTGCTTCAACAAGCGCCCACGCAGCAGCACGCCTTCACAGTCGAGCCATTCTGATGCACTCCTGTGCCAGACATGGAACAACCTGAATCGAATGCGCTTCCCCAAACGCATCGACGCAAGGACCGCGCATCTTCCCGTTCTGACCCTAACCGGGCCCGGAGCCGGAACCACGAGTCGGCGCCGAGGAAATCCATCGCGGCCGACTTGACCCAATGCCCCTCCCTAAGGCCGCCTCTTTAAGGTCGTAAACTTGATAGCCAATCTCGTAATTGATCCCAAGCCAGCCGTGCTGGACACTGCGGACGGATGACCACAGCCAACAAGATCAGCATCGCGCGAGTGTTGCTGGTGCCGTTCTTCGTCGTCGAGGTTCTCTACTACGCTGCCGACGGGGTCGAACTTCACCGCCTGTTCGCCGTGCTCTGTTTCGCCGTTGCAGCGGTTTCTGACGGGGTCGATGGTTACATCGCGCGACGCTACAACCAACGCAGCGAATTGGGCGCCGTGCTGGATCCGCTGGCCGACAAGCTTCTGCTCGTTTCCGCGGTGGTGGTGCTGAGTTTGGACAACCAACCGCACCTGCCGCGCCTTCCTCTGTGGCTGACCGGGACAATCATCGGACGGGACGCGTTGCTGGCGCTCGGGTGGCTCGTGATCCACCACGTCTGCGGGCGCGCGACCGTGCGGCCGATCCTTGCGGGAAAGATCGCCACCGTCCTGCAAATGATCTGCATCGGTTGGGCGCTTCTGAAGTGGCCCGACGACTGGTTCCCTTGGCTGGCGGGGGCCACCGCGCTGTTCACCGGCGCCGCCGGGGCGTTTTATGTCCGGGATGGCATTCGGCAGTTGAGCCATAGCCCCTCCAGCGCGCCAACTCCCCGACCGTGACGACGGGGCTGGGGGCTGTCAACGCCGACAGCCACGCCCTCGGCTCGACCATCTCGAAGCGGGTCGGGATGGCGCGCGCGGAGGATCAGCCGGGGGGCGCAAGAACGGGCGGCCGCA
>DATLZF010000060.1:0-7920 GCA_035574135.1 Candidatus Methylomirabilota bacterium | reverse complement strand
CCCCCGCCGCAGCGCAAGCCGCGGGATTTGCCCGCTGGTGCGGGCCCGTTGCTGGCACAGGCGGATCGCGATCTGGACGCCGGGCGCCTGGCGCAGGCCGAGCAGAAGTACCGCGAACTCCTGCGGCAGGATGAAACGCATCTCATTCCCTTGACCCGACTGGCCGGCCTCTTGATCGATCAGAACAAACTGGAAGAGGCGGAGAAGTTTCTTGAGACCGCCTTGAAAACCGACCCTGATGACCCGGGAACTCGCTACCTGCTGGGCAGCCTCCGTGCCCGGCAGGAGAGATACGATGAAGCGCTCGATCATCTCAGCCGGTCCGCCGCAGCCGCTCCGGACAACGCGCAGACGCAGTTCATGCTCGGCCGCGTTCTCGCGCAACAGGGTCAACGGCAGCCGGCCGAGACGGCGCTGCGCAAAGCCATTCTCCTAAAGCCAGGCTGGGGCGAGGCGCACTACGCGCTGGCTGTCGTCTATGCCACGCACCAGCCGCCTCTGCGGGAGCTGGCGCAGTGGCATTACAAAAAAGCCCGTGCGGCCGGCGTGCCGGCCAACGCCGAGTTCGAGAAAACCATCCAAGAGGTTGCCAACCGATAGCCCGTCGGCGGATGGCTGCCCCTGGCTCAAGCCCCATGAGTGCGCGCGGTCTCCTCGGCCGGCGGCTGGTGCTGTGGCTTTGCGCAGCCGCAGTGGCGGGGACCGGCTTGGAAGCTCCGGCGTCGGCCGCGTCGCCGGCGCCGCGCCGCAAGACCTCCGTCTCCATCGTGGGAGATCAGTTCTTCATCAACGGGCGGCCGACCTACGAGGGCCGCACATGGCGGGGCCACCGGATCGAGGGCCTGCTGATGAACGCGCGGATGGTCCAAGCCATCTTCGACGATCTCAATCCGCAGACCGTTTCGCGCTGGGCGTATCCGGACACCGGGCGGTGGGACGCGGAGCGGAACACGCGCGAATTCCTCGCGGCCATGCCCGAATGGCGGCGGCATGGGCTGCTGGCGTTTACGGTGAACCTTCAGGGCGGCTCGCCCCAGGGCTATTCCCGCGATCAACCCTGGCACAACTCGGCGATCAACGCGGATGGCTCCTTGCGCCCGGATTACTTGAACCGGCTCGGGCGCGTTCTAGATCGGGCCGACGACCTGGGCATGGTGGTCATTCTGGGGCTGTTCTACTTCGGGCAGGATCAACGACTCCGGGACGAGGCGGCGGTGATCCGCGCCACGGACGAGGCGGTCGGATGGGTGTTGCAACGGGGCTACCGGAATGTGCTGATCGAGGTGAACAACGAGTGCAACGTCCGTTACGACCACCCCATCCTCCAGCCGGCGCGCGTGCATGAGTTGATCCTCCGCGTGCGGGATCGCGTCGAGGGCGGACGGCGCCTCTACGTCGGCACCTCCTATGGTGGGGGTACGATCCCGGGAGAGAACGTGGTGCGGGTCTCGGACTTCCTGCTCCTGCACGGCAACGGCGTGGCGGATCCGGGCCGGATTGCCGACATGGTGCGCCGGACGCGCGCGGTGCCGGGATACTTTTCCCAGCCCATCCTGTTCAACGAGGACGATCACTTTGACTTCGACAAGCCGTCGAACAACATGCTGGCGGCGGTGGGCGAGTACGCTTCCTGGGGCTACTTCGATTTCCGGATGGCGGGGGAGGGGTTCCAAGAAGGCTATCAAAGTGTGCCCGTCGATTGGCGCACCAGCAGCGCGCGCAAGCGAGGCTTCTTCAGTTTGCTGGCTCAGGTGACCGGAGCCAACCCGGAAGCGGCGGCATCCACCGGCGCCACGATCACGCGTGCCGGCGCGGTGATGATGCACACCCATCGGGGCTGGCCGGGTTCGTACGTGCTGCGCAACCGCGAGGTCGAGGCCGTGGTGGTGCCGGCCGTCGGCCGCGTCATGCAGTTCGGTTTCAAGGGCCGTCCAGGGGTGTTCTGGGAAAACGCGGATCTGGTGGGGCAGCCGGCTGATCCGGAGGCGCCCGAGTGGATCAATTTCGGCGGCGACAAGGCATGGCCGGCGCCGGAGGGCGAATGGTCGAGGGTGACGGGCGCTGCGAGATGGAAGCCGCCCGCGGCTTTCGATGGCATGGCTTGGACGGCCCGGCGGGACGGCGATGCCGTCATCATGACCTCGCCGGAGGATCCAGCCTATGGGGTGCGAGTGGAACGGCGAGTGGAACTCGACCCCAAGGAGCCGGTGATGCGGATTGCGACGACTTTCGAGCGCGTGCGGGGCGAGCCGTTGCGGCTGAGCGTGTGGGTGGTGACGCAATTGAATCACCCCGAAGCCGTGTTTGCCGAGACGGGCCGGGAAGCTACCCGCCCGGGGCACCACGTGGTGCTGGGCAAGGAGGTGCCCCCCAGCCTGACGGTGCAGGACGGGCTGGCGGGGCTGATCCGCGATCCCGGCCAAGCTTACAAGATCGGAGCCGGCGGAGGGCGGTTGGTCTGGGTCGGACGTGAGGCGGTGCTGCGCATCGACTCCGAGCGTGTGCACGGGGCGGATTACCCGGACCGGGGCAGCAGTGTGGAGATTTACACCAATCCGGATCCGCTGACCTACATCGAACTGGAGACGCTGGGCCCGTTGCAGACGATGCGGCCGGGCGATCGGCTGACGCGCACCAATGTCTATCGGCTGTTCAAACGGTCACGGCTTGAGCCCGAAGCCGAGGCGCGCCGGGTGTTGAAGCGTTAAGCGCTCGGTGCCGCTTCAGGACAAAGAGGCGACAATGTCCTCGGCCGCCCGCCGAGGGTTGGCGGCGCCGTAAATCGGCCGGCCAATGACCAGCCAGTTGGCCCCTGCGGCAATGGCTTCCCGGGCACTCAAGGTGCGCTTTTGATCGCCGTGGGTCTCGTTGGCGGCGCGGATGCCAGGGGTCACGAGTTGCATGGGCGCCGGAAGCAGGTGGCGCAGCGTGGCGACCTCGAGGGGAGAGCACACCAGACCGCGCAAGCCGCTCTGGGCAGCGAGAGTGGCCAGACGCTGCACCTGGTTGGCCGGGTCCGCCGTCTGGCCCACCGCGGCCAGTTCCGACGCATCCATGCTCGTGAGCACGGTGACGCCGAGCACGAGCGGCACCGGGCAACCGAGTTGCCGGGCCGTTTCGTGGGCGGCCTGTTCGGCGGCCTGGAGCATGGCCGGTCCGCCGCTGGTGTGGACGGTCAGCATTTGCACGTTCAGGCGCGTGGCTGCGGCCACGGATTTGGCCACCGTGTTCGGGATGTCATGGAACTTCAGATCCAGGAACACCGAAGCGCCGGAAGCACGGATCGTCCGAACGATGTCCGGCCCCGCAGTGGTGAACAGCTCGCTGCCGACCTTGAACGCGCCCACGACCGGCGCCAGTTGTTCGACCAGTTTGAGCGCGCCATCCACCGAGGGCACATCCAGCGCGACGATCACAGGGTTCCGCATGCGGCACAGGATGGGACCTGGGCGCGAGGCTGGGAAGCCTATTTCTGGCCCGATATGCCGGATGGATCGGGTGGCGGCGGATGCGCCCCTCGATCATCCGCCGGCATCGGGGACAAAAACCGCATGACCGAATCGCCGTGTTTGAGCACCTTCGTTTCGCGCCATGTTGGGGGCACGGTCACTTGATCGCGTCGGGCATGGCCGAGGACCAGCAGGCCGGTGGCCGCGGTGAGCCGCGGCAGCAGGGGGTCGTCAAGCAGACGTTGGGAGAGCGAAGTGGATCTGCGGCCGGTGTTCTTTTCGCCGAAGGGCGGATCGGCCAGCACGAGATCGAACGAGGCGCCCGCCGCCGCCAGTTGCGGAATGGCCGAGAAGACGTCCTGAACGCGCAACTGGAAACAGTCGTGCGGCCATCCCGTGAGCGCGAAATTTTCCTCGATGAAGCGGGCATGCTTGCGGGACAGTTCGATGCAGGTGGCGTGGGCGGCGCCGCGGCTCAGACATTCCAGGCTCAGCGCGCCCGTGCCTCCGAACAACTCCAGCACCCGGGCGTTGGCCGTTCTCGGGCCCAGGCTGTTGAAGACGGCCTGCCGCACCAGGTCAGGTGTCGGCCGGACCTCGAATCCTTTGGGCACGCGCAGCAACAACCCGCCGGCGCTGCCTCCGATGATTCTCATCGCTTGCCTTCAGATCCGGGGCCGCCGGGGGCGTCCGGCTCAACGGCTGTGGCCGTCGGCGCCCCGACCGCCGCGCCCGCATCCCGGTGAATCCGGAAAAACCGCTCCGCAACTACTTGGTCACGGTAAAGCCGGCCTTTTCAACGGCCGCAACGAGGTCTTCCTTTTTCGTCTTGGCGGCGTCGTAGGTAACCTGAGCGCTGCCGACTTCAACTTGGCTCGCCGTCACGCCCTTGACCTTCGACAACGCGGTTTTGACCTTGCTGACGCACCCGGCCGGGCAAGTCATGCCCTCGATCTTGAGGGTGACCTGATCAGCAAGCGCGGTCGAGGTGACGAAGCCCAAGGTGGCAAGCAAGCAGATGAGTTTCTTCATGGGAGTCTATTTCGATTCGGGAGTGATGATTGGGTCAACAATTCGGTTAACAGCGGCCAAGGTGAGGAGTTGCGCCGCCGAAGTCAACCGCCGGCGGCGGCCGGCTCTGGCCGGCCGATTCGCGCCTGCCGCATGGGACATCGCGCAGTGATCCGGCTCGCGGCGGCAACGAGATACCCACCGCGCGGCGCAGCAGACTGCGGATGCCTCGGGGCGCCATCGTGCTGTGCGCTTGCGAGGTGTGGAGGATGCCCTCGACGCCGGCCAGAGCGGGGGCTAACCTTCTGCACGATGAACACGACGGCGATGACGAGCCTGCCGGATGCGCAGGGCCATTTCGGACCCTACGGGGGAAGGTTTGTGCCCGAGACGCTGGTGTATCCGCTCCAGCAGTTGGAAGCAGAATACCAGCGGGCTCAGAGCGATCCCGGATTCCAGCGGGAGCTTCAGTATTATCTGCGTGAGTTCTGCGGCCGGCCCACGCCGCTTTATTTCGCGGAACGGTTGACCCGCGCCCTGGGCGGCGCCCGCGTCTATTTGAAACGCGAGGACCTGCTCCACACCGGCGCGCATAAGATCAACAACGCCATCGGCCAGATCCTCCTGGCCCGGCGCATGGGCAAGACCCGCATCATCGCCGAGACGGGCGCGGGCCAGCACGGCGTGGCCACGGCCACCGTGTCCGCCATGTTCGGCATGAAGTGCGTGATCTACATGGGGGAGGTGGATTGCCAGCGGCAGCAGTTGAACGTCTTCCGCATGAAGATGCTCGGTGCCGAGGTCGTGCCCGTGACGGCCGGCCAAAAAACCCTCAAGGAGGCCGTGAACGAGGCCATGCGCGACTGGGTGACGAATGTTCGCGACACGCATTACATCCTGGGCACGGCCTACGGGGCGCATCCGTATCCCGTCATGGTGCGCAACTTTCAGCGCGTGATTGGCGATGAGGCTCGCCGGCAGATTCTGGAGAAGGAGGAACGGCTGCCCGATCTGCTCATCGCCTGCGTCGGCGGCGGCTCGAACGCCATCGGATTGTTCTATCCGTTTCTGGCCGACGAGTCGGTGAAACTGCTCGGCGTCGAGGCGGGTGGTGAGGGGATTCAACCGGGTAAACACGCGGCCCGCTTCCACGGCGGCTCGCTTGGCGTGCTTCAGGGCACCCAGTCCTACATCCTGCAGGACGAATTTGGTCAGATCGAACTGACCCACAGCGTTTCGGCCGGGCTGGACTACGCCGCCGTCGGGCCGGAGCACGCCTGGCTGCGCGACCAGGGCCGAGCCGAATACACCTATGCCACGGACGCTCAGGCGCTGGAGGCCTTCTCGAAACTGGCGCGGCTGGAAGGCATCATCCCGGCATTGGAATCCTCCCACGCCATCGCGGCCGCCCTGGAACGTGTGCCGAAGATGTCCCCGGACCAGATCGTGATCGTGAATCTCTCCGGCCGGGGCGACAAGGACGTGGCGCAGGTGGCGGATTTGATCAAGCTCTGAGCCGCAGGGCCGCCCGCCGGGTTCAGCCCTGCGCGATCACTTCAATTTCCACGTGCGCGCCGCGGGGTAGGGCGGCCACCTGCACGGTCGAGCGGGCGGGCGGTTCGCTGGGGAAGTACTCCGCATACACTTCGTTCATCGCTGCAAAATCGCCCAGGTTCGTCAGGAACACGGTGGTCTTGACCACGTGGGCGAACGAGAGCCCTTGGTCATCGAGAATCAGTTTGACGTTCTCGAGCACGCGGCGGGTTTGCGCCTTGATGTCGCCGGGCACAAGCTGGCCGGTAGCGGGGTCGAGGGGAATCTGTCCGGAGCAGTAGAGCGTGTTGCCGGCGCGAATGGCGTGGCTGTAGGGGCCCACAGGGGGGGCGGCCTTGGCGGGCTTGACGACGAGTTTGACTGGCATGGACGCGAGTGTTGCCAACGCGACGAAAACCGAAAGCCCAAAGTACGGGGTCTGGCGCCCGAGGCGAAAGCAGGGTTGTCAGCCAACGCCTCCCTGTTAACGTCGGCCTCACAGCCACGCCCTATGAGCACATGCTTTCGTCGAATCCTGGTGGGGGCCCTTCTCCTGTTCGTCCTCTCGCCCTGCACTCTGCGTTCGGAGTGGCGGACACTGCCAACCCGCCAGCGGATCCGGTCCGGAGCCGACACCAACGCGTGGGTGGCGGTCGAGAAGACGGTGCGCCTCGATCTGAGCCGGACGGCGGTGGTCATCTGCGACATGTGGGACCGGCACTGGTGCGCCAGCGCCACCCGGCGCGTGGCCGAGATGGCACCCAGGATGAATGCCTTCGCCGCCGCCGCCCGGGCCGGAGGAGCGCTCGTGATTCATTGCCCCAGTGACACGATGGAGTTCTACGAGGGCACGCCCCAGCGTCGCCTGGCGCAGTCCGCGCCGGTCGTCGAGCCTCGCGTGCCCCTGCAACGCTGGTGCTCGCTCGACCGGACGAAGGAAGCGCCGCTGCCCATCGACGATTCGGATGGCGGCTGCGACGACGATTCACCTCCGCCCAAGGGGCCGCCCTACCCGTGGACGCGCCAGATTGCGACCCTGGAGATCAAAGAGGGCGACGCGGTGACAGACTCGGCCGAGGCGTATTACCTGATGCGGCAGCGCGGCTTGACCAACGTCATCGTCATGGGGGTGCACCTTAACATGTGCGTGCTGGGCCGGCCTTTCTCAATCCGGCAGATGGTCAACCAGGGGCAGAACGTGCTCCTGGTGCGGGATCTGACGGACACGATGTACAACCCGCGCCAGCGTCCCTTCGTGCCGCATTGCGTCGGGACGGAACTGATGATCGAGCACGTCGAGAAGTTCTGGTGTCCCACCATCACCAGCGCGGCGCTCCTCGGAGGTCAGCCGTTTCGTTTCAGCGAAGACCGACGGCCGCATGCGGTCTGCTTGATCGGCGAGGACGAATACAAAACCTGGGAAACCCTGCCGGCTTTCGCCCGCACCGAACTTGAGTGGCGCGGGCTGCGCGTTTCCATCATCAAGGAGTCGCCCGCCGACAAACACCAGTTTCCCGGCTTGATCGAGGCGCTACGGGACGCGGACCTGCTGGTGGTGAGCGTGCGGCGGCGCGCGTTGCCCCGGGAGCAACTGGACGCCATTCGGGCCCATCTCGATGCCGGCAAACCGCTCGTCGGTTTGCGGACGGCCAGCCACGCCTTCGCCCCGCGCGGCCGGGATGCCGAACGCGCTGGCGCGGGCACGTGGACGAGCTTCGATGCCGACGTGCTGGGCGGTAACTATTCCGGTCATCACGGCGCGGGACCGACGACGACGGTGACATTGGTGGCGGATGCGAAATCGCATCCGGTGCTGACCGGGGTGGCGGCGGAAGACTTTCGGAGCCGCGGCTCGCTTTACAAGGTCAGCCCGCTGAAGGCGGATGCGACGGTGTTGCTGATGGGGAGCATAGCCGGTCAACCGGCC
>DATLZF010000059.1:0-2150 GCA_035574135.1 Candidatus Methylomirabilota bacterium | reverse complement strand
GACTTTGCGGCTGCACGGTGAAATATGGTGTGGTGCATCCGCCAATGCTCCCGGCGTTGTAGAGGAGTTGGATTTCACTGTCGGTGAGGGCTCGGTTGAAAACGGCAGCTTCATCGATGCGGCCCTGGAAGAACTCTCCATTCCACGGATGGCGTCCGAGATTGAATCGATTGGCCGACGCCTGACCGGTGGCCGCGAAACCCGCGTCGAACCGAACCCCGTTCTTGTACATGACCATGTTGGTCGGAGTGTAAACGACCGCCATGTGCTGCCACTGATTGAGCGACACGGGCGCCATGGACCAGGTTCCCACGCCGGTATAGATGGCGAAGTTGAGGCTGTTCAGTTCGATAATCAGCGAGCGATCATAGCCTCCGTCATCGCCGGAGAAGATGGCCTGCCGCACAGCGTAATTGCCCCGGGTCGGGTACACCCAGCCCACCCACGTCATGTTGGGCATCGCTCCGGGCTGGATATCGAGAGATGTGGACACGTAATCATCCAGCCCATCGAAGTTAAAGGACTGCCCCACACGTCCGGCGGCGTAGCCCGCGCCGTTGACGGTGGTGCCGTTGAAGCGGTTGAGAAAGTCGCCGGCGTTGCTCTCCGCCCGCCACCATCCGACCATTCCCACCGGGGGCGGCTGACAGCCGCTCGGTTCTCCTGCGTCGCCGATGAGCAACGTGGCGGGCAGGCTGGTCACCGAACCGAACGCGTTGGCAACCGTGACCGAATAGTCCCCGGCCTCCAGCGGAGTTAGACCGGACAGGACGAGCGTTGAGTTTGTGGCTCCTGGTAAATGCACGCCATTGAAGTGCCATTGATAACTCAGTGGCTGGACTGGGCTGCAGGCGTCCACTGCGAATGTGGCCGCAGCCCCAGCCGGCTTGCGTTGGCTCTGAGGGCCCGAGAAAATCGAGGGCGGCAAATCCCGCATGAGCTCGAAATTGCGGTACCAAGCAACGGTAGATACGCCTGAATTGTTGACCGCGCACGTCGCCAACCCGAGGAGAACTTCACAGGGCAGGGCCAGCGGCGCTTGAGCCGTTTGAATCCAGTTCGAGCCGTTGGTGCTGCGATAAGCGGTGAACAAGTTGCCTTGGCGTCGC
This sequence comes from Candidatus Methylomirabilota bacterium, assembly GCA_035574135.1. Taxonomy (GTDB): domain Bacteria; phylum Verrucomicrobiota; class Verrucomicrobiia; order Limisphaerales; family DATLZF01; genus DATLZF01. The sequence goes on along the minus strand of DATLZF010000059.1, from coordinate 1,041 downwards.
ATCCGCAGCCACACGTTGGGGTAGGCCAAACCCGAGATCGACGTGGTGTACCCCGGCCACCGTCCGGTCCCCGCGTTGGGGGCGCTCCGCAGGTGGGCTTCGAAGACATTTCCACCCGCGGACGGCGTGGCGCCAAACATCATGTGACGGCTCCCCGGCGTGAGATTCTCGCGCACCATCAATGCCGCCTTCGCGAAATCGGAGGTGCGATCCAAGCGTGCCACGCGCACCTTCATATCGAAATCCCCGCTGACGTTCTGATACGAGAAATGAAAGTGGTCCGCGTTGTTCCAGATGTCCGAGCCGCCGGCGATGACGTCGAAATCCCCCTCGCCCACCTGCGTGGTACTGCCCGTGACCACCGGATCGCCCTGCGTGCCGATGTCCATGGCGGCGAGGCTCGCCGCAGGCCCGGTCAAATCCACGAAGGCGCCTTTCACGCGCACCGCGTTGTCTGCTGCGTGCGTCGCCACGACCAGGGCATTGATGGCCTGGCCCGATGCCACGGCCGGCTGGGTGTAACTGCCAGTGGCGCGCAGAATCGAGATGCCGCCCGGGTCAAGCACCGTGCCCAAGCCGCTGAGCCTCGCTCCATAAACGTCCGGCTCGACGGTGGAATTGCGTTCGTCCTGCCACACGGCGAAGAAGCCGTCGTTCACTCGCGTTACGGCAGGTTCGCGTTGGTTGCCCGCGGCGGTGCTGACGAAGGTGCCGGTCCCATCGAGCACGCTGCCGCTTGTGGTCACCCGGGCTCCGGCAACGTCCGCGCTGGCGGCATTGTTCCGGTAATCCTCCCAGACGAGAAAATAATGCGCTCCGTTGAAGGCGGCGGCGGGGTTCTGCTGATTGTTGGCAGCGGCCGAGACAATAAAGCCTCCGGCGTCGAGCGCCGTGCCGGCTGGATCGACGCGCGTTGCGAAGATGTCCGCGCCGGTGGTGCCGCTGTTGCGAAAGTCTTCCCACGCGACGAGGTATTCAACGGAGCCGGCGGCGACTGCCGGCCGAGTTTGCGTATTGAGGGCGGTGCAGATGGGAACGCCG
>DATLZF010000058.1:0-2249 GCA_035574135.1 Candidatus Methylomirabilota bacterium | reverse complement strand
ATGAATGGGAATCTCTCTACACGGTCCTGATCAAACACCGGGTGGGGGGCTCAGGGGCGGCCGGCCCGCCGCCCCCCGCGGCTCTGGCAGGCTGTCGGCGCGACCACACATCAGGCCAGAACCTCTTCGATCCATGAGGTCGGCACGCGCTGCCCCCATTGCACACGGCCGATTCTCTCGGCCAGAACGAACCGGATCTGGCCGGCACTGACCTTTTTGTCGAGCTGCATGGCCTCGAACAGCCGCCGTCGCTGACGTGCATTGAGCCGGATGCTCACCGGCAAGCCCGCCCGATCGAAGAGCCGACGGATGCGGTCCACTTCGCCCGCCGACAAACCGAAACGGCGCTGGGAAATCCGCGCGGCCGCCACCTGGCCGATGGCAATGGCCTCACCGTGCAAATAACGCCCGTAGCCCACACTGTTTTCGATGGCATGACCGAGAGTGTGGCCGAAGTTCAGAATGGCGCGCAGGCCCGACTCGGTTTCATCCTGGCCCACCACCTCGGCCTTGATCTCGCAACATCGTGCCACCACGGCTCCCAACGTGGCCGGACGCTGCTTCAGCAGCCCGGGCAAATCACGCTCGAGACGTTGGAACAAAGCCGCGTCGTAGATGATGCCGTACTTGATCACCTCAGCCAGGCCGGCGCGGAACTCGCGCGCCGGCAAGGTGCGCAAGGTCGCCAGGTCGCACAACACCAGCCGCGGCTGATGAAAGGCGCCGACGAGGTTTTTGCCGGCTTTGAGGTTCACGCCCACCTTGCCCCCCACCGAGCTGTCCACCTGCGCCAACAACGTGGTGGGCACCTGTACGAAGGCCATGCCGCGCAGATAGGTGGCGGCCACGAATCCGGCCAGATCGCCCACGACGCCGCCCCCCAAAGCGACCACGAAGGACTTTCGCTCGAGGCGATGGCGGGCGAGTTGGTCGTAGCAGGACTCGACCACCCGCAGGCTCTTGCTGGTTTCGCCCGCGGGCACGGTGACGAGCACCGGCTCGAAGCCCGCGCGGGTCAGGCTCGCGAGGGCAGCCGCAGCATAGCGGGCACCCACACGGCGATCAGTGATGACCGCACAGCGCCGACCCAACTCGAGCCGCCGGCAGGAGGGGCCCAACCGGGGCAGCAAACCGGTGCCGATTAGGATGGAATACGAGCGCTCGCCCAGCGCCACGCTGACCACACGCATGGGGCGCAGGATAGGGTTCGGCACCCTGCTGTCAAAGGCTCGTTCAAGACGAGAAAGGCCAAACGTCCCGGAGCGCCTGCGCCCGCGGCGCACCGGACGCCCGCCCTCCGCCCTGCGGGACGGTTGTTGAACGACCGCGCCCGATCTCCTAGCCTGCGCATGACGTGATCTACTTCGACCACAACGCCACCGCGCCCCTGCTGCCGGAGGCGCGCGCGGCCTGGCTCAATGCCAGTGAGGAATTCGCCGCCAACCCCTCCAGCCCCCACCGGGCCGGAGCGCGGGCCGAGGCCGCCCTGCAACAAGCCCGCGAGCAACTGGCGCAAACGCTCGGTTGCGACGCCTGGGACCTGGTGTGGACTTCCGGCGCCACGGAATCGAACAACGCCGTCTTCCACCACCTCGCGGCCACGGCGCCCGCCGACGCCGAAGCGTGGGTATCAGCCATCGAGCACCCTTGCGTGCTTGAAGCCGTGCGCCGCTACTTCCCTCGGCGCCATCGGCTGATTCCCGTGCTGGCGTCCGGCATGGTCGATCTGGACTGGTTGCGCGCGGAACTGGCCCGTCGGAAGCCGGCCCTCGTTGGCATCATGGCGGCCAACAACGAGACGGGCGTGCTGCAGCCGTGGGCCGAGGCGCGGGCCCTCTGCCAGGAAGCCGGGGTGCCGTTCTTTTGCGATGCGGCCCAGTGGCTGGGCAGGTACCCGGCGCACGGGCTGGGGGCGTGCGATTGGGTCAGCGGCTGCGCGCACAAGTTTGGCGGGCCGAAGGGCGTCGGCTTTCTCAAGTGCACCTCGACGGGAACTTTCCGGCCGTTGCTGGTGGGCGGTCCCCAGGAGGAAGGGCGGCGGGCCGGCACGGAGAACGTTCCGGGCGTTCTGGCCATGGTGGCGGCGCTGGGCGCAACGGAGGGAGCGCTGGCGCGCGGCGAGGACGAGCCCCGCGCGGCCTGGCGCGACGCTTTCGAGAGGGCGGTCCGATCCCGACACGATGATATTGAAATCCTCGGCACGGACTGCCCGCGGCTCTGGAACACTTCGCTCCTGCTGATGCCGGCGG
>DATLZF010000057.1:0-10895 GCA_035574135.1 Candidatus Methylomirabilota bacterium | reverse complement strand
CAGCGCTTTGCCATTCGCGAGGGCGGGCGTACGATCGGTGCCGGGCGCGTGACGGAAGTCATTGCATAGCGCGAACCGGCGACGGGGTAGCGGCGTTGGGTGCCGCCGCCCGTCTGGCTGCAGCCAAAAAATGACGAGCGTGGTCAGTAGGGCGTTAGCTCAATTGGTAGAGTAGCGGTCTCCAAAACCGTTGGTTGGGGGTTCGAGTCCCTCACGCCCTGCCAAACCGGTCTGAAACGGCGCAACAGAAACGGCCGGAGGGGTGGCAGAGTGGTCTATCGCGACGGTCTTGAAAACCGTTATGGGTTAACGCCCATCGGGGGTTCGAATCCCTCCCCCTCCGCCAGAAAGAATTTGTGAACGAATACGTCAAACTGGGCATTTGGGTGGCCGTCATCGGCGTCACCTTCGCCATTCTTTGGCGCAAGGGTTACCTCCTGCGCTTCTCCAACTATGTGCTCGAAACCCGTGAGGAACTTCGCAAGTGCACTTGGCCAACTTGGGAGGAACTGCGCGGCTCGACGGTGCTGGTCCTGATCTCAATTGCCTTGGTGGGTGTTTTCACGGTGGCGGTGGATTTCGTGATCGCCTTGTTCGTCCAGGCCATGGCCAAAATCTGACTCACGGAAGGTCGATCATGCAGACCCAATGGTTCGTCATCCACACTCTGTCCGGCCAGGAGCAGAAGGTGAAGGAAAGCATCGAAAAGCGCCTCAAGGCCGAGGAGATGGGCGAGTACATCCGCGAGGTTCTTGTGCCCATGGAGAAGGTGGCGGAGGTGCGGGGCGGTAAGAAAACCGTCAGCACCCGCAAACTCCATCCCGGCTACGTTTACATCGAGATGGCCTTGCTGGATGAGAACCGCCGTATTTTGGACCGGCCGTGGTACTTCATCCGGGAAACGCCGGGAATCATCGGCTTCGTTGGCGGAGATCGACCGATTCCGGTGACGCCGGAGGAGATTGCCGTGATCAAGGCGCAGATTTCGGAGTCCGAGGACACCGAGCGGCCCAAAGTGCAGTTCCAGGTTGGCGAGACGGTGAAGATCAACGACGGGCCGTTCCTCAATTTCAGCGGAGTGATCGAGGAAATCGAGCCGGAGCGCGGCAAGCTGAAGGTCACAGTCAACATCTTCGGCCGTAACACCCCGGTCGAACTCGAGTATTGGCAGGTGGAGAAGGCGTAGTTTTTATGGCGAAGAAAGTCACAGGTTTCATCAAATTGCAGATTCCGGCCGGGCAGGCGAACCCGGCCCCTCCGGTGGGTCCCGCCCTTGGTCAGCACGGCGTGAACATCATGGCCTTTTGCAAAGAGTTCAACGCGGCCACCAAGGCTGACGCCGGCCTCGTCATTCCGGTGGTCATTACGGTCTATCAGGACAAGTCTTTCACGTTCATCACCAAATCCCCGCCGGCTTCGGTCCTCCTCAAAAAGGCGGCGGGTATCGCCTCCGGCGCCAAGACGCCCAACAAGGAAAAGGTCGGCAAGGTAACCCGGAAGCAGGTGATGGACATTGTGAAGATGAAACTCAAGGACATGAACGCGGTGTCTGAAGAATCGGCCTTCCGGACCGTCTGTGGCACCGCTCGCAGCATGGGGATCGAGGTTGTCGCCTAGGTTTTGAACTCAACGCGGGAGAGCGCCGGCTTCGGCGCTCATTGGCACCGCACACCACAACATGCCGAGCAAACGATACAAAAAAGCCCTTCAGCAAGTGGATCTGCAGAAGGTTTATCCTCTCAAATCCGCCGTCGAAATCCTGGCCAAGTTTCCCAAGGCCAAGTTCAATGAAACCATCGATCTGGCCTTCCGCCTGGGGGTGGATGCCAAGCAATCGGATCAAATGGTCCGCGGCACGGTGCCCCTGCCGCACGGCAGCGGCAAGACCGTGAAGGTGCTCGTCTTCGCCAAGAGCGGCGCCGCGGCGGACGCCGCCAAGGCTGCCGGTGCCGAGTTTGTCGGCTTTGAAGACCTCATCAAGAAGTGCAACGAGGGCTGGGCCGATTTCGATGTCGCCATTGCCACGCCCGAGGCCATGACGGAGGTGCGCAAACTCGGCAAAGTGCTCGGTCCGCGCGGGCTCATGCCCAACCCCAAGACCGGCACGGTGACGGACGATACCGGCAAGGCGGTAAAGGAAGTCAAGGCAGGTCGTGTCGAGTTCAAAATCGACAAGGCCGGCAACGTGCATGTGCCCATCGGAAAGGCTTCCTTTACACCCACGCAGATCGAGGAAAACGCCCGGGCCGTCATCGAAGCGGTGGCCAAGGCGAGGCCGGCGGCGGTGAAGGGAACTTACCTCCAAAGCTGTACCCTTTCAGCCACCATGAGTCCGCCTGTGCGGGTGGATCTGAAGGAGTTCCTCTCGGCCGCTTGAGCCAGACGACCCGATACCGGCGGCAACATCAATTTCAGCCAACCAGTTCCATGCGCGCAGAAAAACAGAGCATCAGTGCGGAATACATCGCCCGCCTCAACGCGTCCCCCTTCTTCATCGTGGTGGACTACCAGGGCCTCAAGGTCGGGCCCATGACCGAGCTGCGGAAGCGGCTCGGCAAAGCGGGCGCCGAAGTGCACGTGGTCAAGAACACCATCTTCCGCATCGCGGCCAAGGAAGCCGGCGTGGGGGACATCGGCGGCTCCATGACCGGCCAACTTGCCGTGGTCACGGGGCAGCGCGACGTCTCGGCCGCCGCCAAAGTGGTCAAGACCTTTGCCGCCGAGTTCGAGCGGCCGAAGATCAAGTTTGGCTACCTGAACAACCAGCGAATGGAAGCGCAGGACGTGTTGACGCTGGCCGACCTCCCCTCGCTCGATGTGCTGCGAGCCAAGATCATCGGCCTCATCAACACTCCGGCCACTCGGCTGGTGCAGATGATCAACACGCCCGCGTCCCAACTGGCCCGGGTGATCAAAGCCAAGGCCGAGAAGGGCTGAGGTTGCGGGGGCGGGGCGTCCCAACCGGCCTGGCATCCGGGGAAAGGCGCCCGGCCCGGCGAAATTCAAGATTTCGGCGTCGGGCAAGCCGCCGGCGCCGGAAGAAACACTGAACATCAACAAAGTAAATCGTCGGTTTGCAGGCCGTGAACTGAAATCATCCGGGGCCCCGGATGGCGACGAGACTGAAGAAAGGAAACATGGCTGACATTGCAGGTATCGTGGATCAACTGAGCAAACTGACCGTGGTCGAAGCTGCGGATCTGGTGAAGAAGCTGGAAGAGGCTTGGGGCGTGACGGCGGCAGCTCCCGTGGCGGTGGCTGCGGCCGGTGGTGCCGCATCCAGCGCGGCTGCGGCTCCGGCCGCCGAGGCCAAGGACTCCTTTGACGTGATCCTCGAGTCCGTCCCGGCGGACAAGAAGATCGCCGTCATCAAGGTCGTGCGCGAAGTCAAGGCGGGCTTGGGGCTGGCCGAGGCCAAGGCTCTGGTGGAGGGAGCCCCGAAGCCGGTGCTCGAGGGTGCCAACAAGGCCGACTCCGACGCCGCCAAGAAGAAGCTGGAAGAAGCGGGCGCCAAAGTGTCCGTCAAGTGATTATCGTTTCGCCGGGGCGGCGGGCCGTCTCGCCGCCCCGCGCGGTCGCCAGTGCCGGAAAGCCGGCTTGGGGAGGGAAGGCAACAGTTCCTCCCTCCGGCGGAGACGGATCCGATCCCGTGGGACCGGCCGTCGCAGACGGTCAACGATTACGAAGATAAGCAGTCGCCGAATTTAGAATTTGAACCTGGCAAGTTTCCCGCCAGCGCGGGGCACTTGCCTTGTGTCGTTACGAACCGAACCACGGCCTGGCGGGCTGCCGGCCAAACTGGAAACCACAATGCCATCGCGAGCCACTGAACGAATCAACTTCGGGAAAATCAAAGAGATCATCGCGCCGCCGAATCTCATTGAGCTCCAGACCACGTCCTACGTGGAGTTTTTGCAGCTCGATACCCCTCCTTCCCGTCGCAAAAACGTCGGGCTCCAGGCGGTATTCAAGGAAGTCTTCCCGATCGAGAGTTACGACGGCAAGGTCGTGTTGGACTACCACAGCTACGAGATCGGCGAGCCCAAGATCGACTGGCTCGAATGCCTGCGCGAGGGCATCACCTATGGAGCGCCGCTTTACGTGACCTTCCTCCTCAAGGAGGAGAAGGGGACCAAGGAAGAGAAGGTGTTCATGGGCGAGTTGCCGTTGATGACCCCGCAGGGCACCTTCGTCATCAACGGCGCCGAGCGCGTCATTGTCAGCCAGCTCCATCGCTCCCCGGGTCTGGCGTTCGAGGAGACCATCCATCCAAACGGCAAGAAACTGCACAGCTTCCGCATCATCCCGGATCGGGGCTCCTGGTACGAGGCGCAATTTGACACCAGCGACCTGCTCTACGTGTTTTTGGACCGCAAGAAGCGCCGGCGGAAGTTTCTCACCACGACCTTCTTCCGGGCGCTGGCTTTTCTCGATGGGGACAGTAAGGGCGGCAAAGGCAGTGAAACCGAGCGCGGCACTGACGCGGAAATCCTCAAGATGTTCTACGACATCGAGGAACTCACAGTGCGGGAGGCCGAGAAGCTGGAAGACATTGGCAACAAGGTCCTGATCGAGGATGCGGTTGACCCGGACAAGGGCATCGTCGTGGCCCGTGCCTTCGAACCGCTCTCCAAGGCCGTGGTCAAGCAGATCGCCGAACTGGGCGTCAACAAGATCAAGGTTGTCGATACCACCGTGGATGATGGGATCATCATCAAATGCATGAAGAAGGATCCCACCAAGAACGAAGACGAGGCGTTGAAGGACATCTACCGCCGCCTCCGCCCGGGGGATCCGCCGACGGCCGCCAACGCGCGCGCGCTGATCAAGCGCCTCTTCTTCGATCCCAAGCGCTACGACCTCGGCCGGGTTGGCCGCTACAAGATCAGCCAAAAGCTCGGTATCCAGGACGAGTCGGACTCCCGCATCCTGACCAAGCAGGATCTGATCGCGGCGACGAAGTACCTTCTCCGGCTCAAAAAGGGCGAGGGCTCGCTGGATGACATCGACCACCTCGGCAGCCGGCGCATCCGGACCGTGGGAGAACTGCTCGCCAACCAGTGTCGTGTCGGTCTGGCCCGCACCGAGCGTCTGGTCAAGGAGCGCATGACGCTCTTCGATCAGGGCTTGGAGGCGATGACGCCGCAGAAACTGATCAACCCGAAGGCCCTCTCCGCAGTCATCCGCGACTTCTTCGGGCGCAGCCAGCTCAGCCAGTTCATGGATCAGATCAATCCGCTGGCCGAGCTGACGCACAAGCGGCGTCTGTCCGCCCTCGGGCCTGGCGGCTTGTCCCGCGACCGCGCGGGTTTCGAAGTGCGTGACGTGCATCCGTCCCACTACGGTCGCATTTGTCCCGTGGAAACGCCGGAAGGCCCGAACATCGGCCTCATTGCCTCCTTGGCGACGTTTGCGCGCGTAAATGACTTCGGCTTCCTCGAGACCCCGTACCGGAAGGTGGAGAAGGGCCGCGTCACCAACCACATCGAGTATCTGACCGCCGACCGCGAGGAGGGCTACATTATCGCCCAGGCCAACGCGCCCATCGACGACAAGGGCCATTTCCTGACCAAGACCGTCACCTGCCGGGCCAAGGGCGATTTCATCGATGTCGAGCCGGAGCGGGTCGATTACATGGATGTTTCGCCCAAGCAGCTTGTGTCGGTGGCTGCGGCGCTGATTCCGTTCTTGGAGCACGACGACGCCAACCGCGCCCTGATGGGCTCGAACATGCAACGACAGGCCGTCCCGCTGCTGGTCACCGAGGCGCCTTTGGTCGCCACGGGCCTCGAGGAGCGGGTCGCGCGCGATTCCCGCGCCGTGGTGGTGGCCGAGGAGGCGGGCAAGGTGGCCTCCGTCACCGGTACTCAAGTGATCATCACGCCCGACGGCAAGATCCCCGAGGGCAAGAAGAAGATCCGGCACGACCCCGCCAACAACCTCTGGGTCTATCCGATCCGGAAATTCATGCGATCCAACGCGGCCACGTGCATCAACCAGAAGATTCTGGTCAAGAAGGGCGACTCCGTGAAGAAGGGCCAAGTGATCGCCGACGGCCCTTGCACCGCTGGCGGCGAACTGGCGTTGGGACGCAACGTCCTCGTGGCCTTCATGCCTTGGAACGGCTACAACTTCGAGGATGCCATCCTGATCAGCGAGCGCATCGTCAAGGAGGACATCTTCACCAGCATCCACATCGATGAATTCGAAGTGGGCGCTCGCGACACCAAGCTCGGCCCCGAGGAAATCACGCGCGACATCCCGAACCTCGGCGACGAGGCGCTTAAAAACCTCGGCCCCGACGGCGTCATCCGCGTGGGCGCAGAGGTCAAGCCAGGCGACATCCTCGTGGGCAAAATCACGCCCAAGAGCGAGACAGAGTTGGCGCCGGAGGAGCGTCTGCTGCGCGCGATTTTCGGTGAGAAGGCGGCGGACGTGAAGGACACTTCGCTCAAAGTGCCTTCCGGCACCTACGGCATCGTCATGGACGTGAAGGTCTCGTCCAAGAAGGAGCGTGAGTCGGACAAGGACAAGCCGGTGCTTGCCGAGGGGAAGAAGGCCGCGAAACAGGTGCAGGAAGAGTACAAGACCAAGATGGAAGAGCTGCGCGAGCAGTTGACGGAGGCCCTCTCCAATATTCTCCTCGGCGAGAAGATTCCGCTCGACGTGGTGAACTCGGAGACGGGCGAGATCATCATTCCCGCCAACCGCAAGATCACCAAGACGCTCCTGCGCAAGCTGGCCCAGGTGTATGACCGCATCGAGATCGATCCGTCCCCGATTCGCAACAAGATCAACGAGATCATCGGCAGCTTCAAAAAGAAGTTCGAGGAACTGCAGATGCAGCAGGACGAGGAACTCGAACGCGCCGAGGCCGGTGACGAGGTCGATGTCGGCGTGATCAAGCAGGTCAAGGTGTACATCGCCTCCAAGCGAAAGCTCTCCGTGGGGGACAAGATGGCCGGGCGTCATGGCAACAAGGGTGTCGTGGCCAAGATTGTGCCCGAGGAAGACATGCCATTCCTTGAGGACGGCACCCCGGTCGAAATCGTGCTGAATCCGCTGGGCGTGCCCTCGCGCATGAACGTCGGACAGGTGCTCGAGACGCACCTCGGCTGGGCGGCCAAGCTGCTCGGCCTGAAGTTCGCCACCCCGGTCTTCGACGGCATCAAGGAAAAGGAAATCCGCGGCTACCTCAAGCAGGCCAACCTGCCGGAGCACGCCAAGGTCAAGCTCGTGGACGGCCGCACCGGCGAATACTTCGATCAGGAGATCGTGGTCGGTTACATCTACATGATGAAACTGGGCCACCTGGTGGCGGACAAGATTCACGCCCGTGCGGTGGGGCCCTACTCGCTCGTCACCCAGCAACCGCTGGGCGGCAAGGCGCAGTATGGCGGCCAGCGCTTCGGTGAAATGGAAGTGTGGGCCCTCGAAGCCTACGGCGCCGCCTACACGTTGCAGGAGTTGCTCACCGTCAAGTCGGACGACGTGCAGGGCCGCACCCGCATCTACGAAAGCATCGTCAAGGGCGACAACTGCCTCGAAGCCGGCATTCCGGAATCCTTTAACGTGCTGGTGAAGGAAATGCAGTCGCTGGGCCTTGACGTCAAGGTGGGTTATTCAAACCCGCTCGATCAGCCGGCCACGCCTGCGACGGCACTGGCCACCATGGGCAGTTAAACTCACGATTCAACCACCATTTAATCTCGTATGCTCAACGCCAAATCAGAATCCGCGCGCGAACTGCTCGGATTGGACAAGGTGAATCAGGTGGAGTCGGTGGCGATTTCCATCGCCTCGCCCGAGTCCATCCGGTCGTGGTCGAAGGGTGAGGTCAAAAACCCGGAGACCATCAACTACCGCACGTTCAAGCCGGAAAAGGGCGGCCTGTTCTGCGAGCGCATCTTCGGCCCGGTCAAGGACTGGGAGTGCTCCTGCGGCAAGTACAAGCGCATCAAACACCGCGGCGTCGTGTGCGATCGTTGTGGCGTCGAGGTCACCCTGGCCCGCGTCCGGCGCGAGCGCATGGGACACATCGAGCTGGCCGTGCCCGTGTCGCACATCTGGTTCTTCAAGTGCATGCCTTCCCGCATCGGTTTGGTGCTGGACATGACGGCGCGCAACCTCGAGCGCGTGATCTACTACGAGGATTACATGGTCATCGATCCCGGCAGCACCCCGCTGAAGGTTCACCAGCTCCTCAGCGAACATGAATACCGGGAGGCCCGCGAGACCTACGGGCCGGACGCCTTCGTGGCCAAGATGGGCGCGGAGGCCGTCCGCGACGCCCTGGCCAACGTCGATTTGCAGAAGCAGATCGACCAGCTCCAGATCGGGATGACGGAAACCAAGAGCAAGCAGATCCGCAAGAAGATCGCCAAGCGCATCAAGCTGCTCTCCGCCTTTCTGGCCAACAAGGTCCGCCCGGAGTGGATGATTCTGACGGTGCTGCCGGTGATCCCGCCGGATCTGCGTCCCCTCGTGCCCCTGGAGGGCGGCCGGTTCGCGACCTCGGATCTCAACGATCTTTACCGCCGCGTGATCAACCGGAACAACCGGTTGAAAAACCTCCTCCAGTTGAAGACCCCCGAGGTCATCATCCGGAACGAGAAGCGCATGCTGCAGGAGGCGGTGGACGCGCTCTTCGACAACGGCCGCCACGGCCGCGCCGTCACGGGGGCCGGCAACCGTGCGCTCAAATCGCTTTCCGACATGCTCAAGGGCAAGTCGGGCCGGTTCCGCCAGAACCTGCTGGGCAAGCGAGTCGATTACTCGGGCCGCTCGGTCATCGTCATCGGTCCCGAACTCAAGCTCAACCAGTGCGGGTTGCCCAAGAAAATGGCGCTCGTGCTCTTCGAGCCGTTCATCATCCGCCGGCTCAAGGAACTGGGCTACGTGCATACGGTCCGCAGCGCCAAAAAGATGATTGAACGCCAGTCGCCCGAGGTGTGGGATATCCTCGAGGAAGTGACCAAGGGGCATCCGGTGCTGCTGAATCGCGCACCGACGTTGCACCGCCTGTCCATCCAGGCCTTCGAGCCGCTCTTGATCGAAGGCGAAGCCATCCGCATTCATCCGCTCGTCTGCACCGCTTACAACGCGGACTTCGACGGGGACCAGATGGCCGTGCACGTGCCGCTTTCCGTGGAGGCGCAGATGGAGGCCCGGCTGTTGATGATGGCGCCGCTGAACATCTTCAGCCCGTCCAGCGGCAAGCCCATCATGACCCCCACCCAGGACATCACGCTCGGGTGTTATTACCTCACGGCCGAGCCGCGCAGCCACCTGAAGAAGGACGAGCGCCTGATGCTTTTCGGCTCCAAGAGCGAGGTCATCTTTGCCTACAACGAAGGCACTCTGCGCACGCACAACCGCATTCGCCTTGCCAATCCGGACTACGGGAAGAAGACGGTTTACGGCTCGGCCGACAAGAAGGTCATCGAAACAACAGTGGGCCGCGTCATCTTCAGCGAAATCTGGCCGGAGGAACTCGGCTTCCCGAACAAGGTCGTCGGCAAGTCCCAGCTCGGGGAACTGATTTGGAACTGCTACAAGCACTGCGGGCATGAGAAGACGGTGCTCACCCTGGACCGCCTCAAGGAGCTCGGCTTCCGCGAGGCCACCAAGGCCGGTGTATCCATCGGCATTGACGACATGATCATCCCCAAGGAGAAGAGCCAGGAGATCGAGAACGCGCAGAAGCAGATCGCCGAGGTCGAGAAGCAGTACCGCAAGGGCGTCATCACCCCGGGCGAACGCTACAACAAGATCATCGACATCTGGACGCACTGCACCGACCAGATCTCCGGCGTGATGCTGCGGACCTTCGATCAGAACCAGGGCAAGCGCGAGTACAATCCCATCTCGCTGATGGTGGACTCCGGCGCCCGCGGCAACAAACAACAGGTGCGCCAGTTGGCCGGTCTGCGCGGTCTCATGGCCAAACCCAGCGGCGACATCATCGAGAAGCCGATTCTCTCCAACTTCCGCGAAGGGCTGACGGTGCTCGAATACTTCATCTCGACCCACGGGGCCCGGAAGGGATTGGCGGATACGGCGCTCAAAACCGCCGACTCCGGCTACATGACGCGCAAGCTTGTGGACGTGTCCCAGGACGTGATCATCCGCGAACCGGACTGCGGCACCAGCAATGGCATCACCGTCAGCGCCGTCTATGAGGGCGAGGACGAAGTGGTCAAGTTGAGCGACCGCATTGTGGGCCGGTTCAGTTGCGATGATATCGTTGATCCGAACAACCCGAAGAACCACCTCGTGCGCGCCAACATGGAGATCGACGAAGCCACAGCCAGGGCGATCGAGGCCGCCGGCGTGGAGCGGGTGCGAATTCGCTCGGTGCTCACCTGCGAGAGCAAGCACGGCGTCTGCGTGGCCTGCTACGGGCGCAACCTGGCCACGGGCAGCTTGGTCAAGTTGGGCGAAGCGGTTGGTATCATTGCCGCCCAGTCCATCGGCGAGCCGGGCACGCAGTTGACCATGCGCACCTTCCACATCGGCGGCGTGGCGGCCGGCGTGTTCAAGCAGCCGGTCATCAAGCCCAAGTACGAGGGCACCGTCCGCTACAACGACATTCGCCACGTCGAGCTCGAGGATGGCAACAACATCGTGCTGAACAAAAACGGCTCCATCTCCATCCTCGGCGACGACGGACGCGAGCTGGAAAGCCACAACATCGTCATCGGCTCCATCATCTCCGTGCCGGATGGCGGCCGGATCAAGAAGGGCGAAACATTGGTGCAATGGGATCCCCACAACGTCCCGATCCTTTCCGAAAAGGCGGGGCGGGTGCAGTTCCACGACATCATCGAGGGGGTGACCATGAAGCAGGAGGTGGATCAGACCACCGGCCAGGAAGCCATCGTCATCATCGAACA
>DATLZF010000056.1:0-6668 GCA_035574135.1 Candidatus Methylomirabilota bacterium | reverse complement strand
TGGGCCACCGCCATTATGCCCGTCTCAACCCACCGGCCGAGCCGCTCCCGCAAACAAATCCGGCTCGCGCGGACGGAGCGGAGCGAACGACCGGCGATGAATCGGGCTGGGTCCGAGACGCGCCAGCGCTTCCAAATGCCGCGGCGTGCCGTAGCCCTTGTGTTCGGCGAATCCGTAACCGGGGAACTGCGCATCCAGCGCGGTCATCAAACGATCCCGCGTCACCTTGGCCAGCACGCTGGCGGCGGCAATCGAGTAACTGCGGGCGTCGCCCTTGACGAGAGGCGTCTGCGGGAACCGCAACGAGCAGACCCGCGTGCCATCCACCAAGACGTGTTGCGGCGGGGGATCGAGTTGAGCCAGCGCCTCGTTCATGGCGCGGTGGGTGGCCTCGAGAATGTTGATCTGGTCGATCTCGGCCGCATCCACAACAGCGACCGCGCACCGAATGTCCGGATGGTTGAGCAGGATCTCGAAGTAACGTTCCCGCTGTTCCGAGGTGAGCTGCTTCGAGTCGTTCAGGCCGCGCAACCGGCCATCCAACCCGTGGTGTTGCCAGTGAGCCGGCAGGCAGACGGCCGCCGCCACCACAGGACCGGCCAACGGACCGCGGCCCGCTTCGTCCACGCCCGCCACACGCTGGAGACCGCCGCGCCACAGACCGCACTCGAAAGACAGGCGGTTCCAAAATCGCGCGCTCATGAGATGTCGGGAGATGCCTGGCGGAGAGAGAGGGATTCGAACCCTCGGTGGGGATTAGCCACGCACGCTTTCCAGGCGTGTGCCTTAAACCACTCAGCCATCTCTCCGCCGAATGCGGCCGTAATCTGAGCGACCCTCGCAAGGGCTGCAAGATTTTTGGTTCCTCGAGCAGTCCCGAAAAGCATCTTGCGTGAAACCGCGGGTCCGCACAAAAAACCCTCGGCGAGCACCCGGCGGCCACCCCTGCCCCACCCGGGGTTCCGCGCCAGCCGTGTTGTGGCAACAGAGCGCAGACAAGAAAGAGCGGGCCGGAAAAACCAGTTGACCCCAAAAAACGCGCTTTGCTACCGTCCCCCGCGATGCAGCTCGGGTTTCCCAAACTTGTCGCGGTCCAAGTCGCCCTCCCCCTGACGGGCGGTTGACGCGACCGGGAGTTGGGAGTTCAAACGCAGGTCGCCCGCCGTTCCTTTGGAACGCGGGTTTTTTTGATTTATCACCGTATGCGACACACAATCTCGGTGCTGGTGGAGAACAAGTTTGGCGTGCTCACACGCGTGGCCGGCCTGTTCAGCGGCCGCGGCTACAACATCGACTCCCTGAACGTCGGCCCCACCGAAAAACCCGACGTGTCCCGCATGACCATCGTGACCCGGGGCGACGACGCCACCGTCGAGCAGATCGTCAAGCAGCTCAACAAGCTGGTGGACGTGCTGGAGGTGCACGACTTCCGCGATGGTGAGTACGTCGATCGCGAACTGGTGCTGGTGAAGGTGAAGGTCGATTCCTCCACCCGGGCCGAAGTGATGCAGATCACGGACATTTTCCGCGGCAAGATTGTGGACGTGCAGCCCACCAGCCTCACGGTCGAGATCACGGGCGATGAGAGCAAGGTGGAGAAATATCTGCAATTGATGACCAGCTTCGGCGTAATTGAGCTCACCCGCACCGGCAAGGTGGCATTGCCCCGCAAATAGGTTGGCTACGCGCCGGCCGCGGCCCCCGCCTTTTCCAAGAACGATCAACATCCAACAACCCCAGACATCCATGCCTGCCAAAGTGTACACGGACAAGGACGCCGACCTCGGCGTTCTGAAGAACAAGACCCTCGCCGTCCTCGGCTTCGGTTCCCAGGGCCACGCCCACGCGCTGAACCTCAAGGACAGCGGCCTCCAGGTCATCATCGGCCTCTACGAGGGCAGCAAATCCATCGAAGTGGCCCGCCAAAAGGGCTTCGAAGTGGTGCCCACCGGTGAAGCCGTACGCCGGGCGGACGTCATTATGGTGGCTCTGCCCGACACGAAGCAGGCGGACGTGTACGCCAAGGACATCGCGCCGAACCTGGCGCCCGGCAAGACGCTGCTCTTCAGCCACGGTTTTTCCATCCACTTCAAGACCATCGTTCCGCCGAAGAACGTCAACGTGATCATGGTTGCGCCCAAGGGCCCCGGCCACATCGTCCGGCGCCAGTACACCGAGGGCAAGGGGGTGCCCAGCCTCATCGCCGTGTATCAGGGCGGCAAGGCGGCCAAGGCGATTGCGCTGGCCTGGGCCAAGGGCATCGGCGGCACGCGCGCCGGTGTGCTGGAGACGAATTTCAAGGAGGAAACCGAAACCGACCTGTTCGGCGAGCAAACGGTGCTGTGCGGCGGCTGCTCGGCGCTGGTGCAGGCCGGCTTCGAAACGCTGGTGGAGGCGGGCTACTCGCCCGAAATGGCCTATTTCGAGTGCCTGCACGAGCTCAAGCTGATCGTCGATCTCATGAACGAGGCCGGCATCAGCGGC
Source organism: Candidatus Methylomirabilota bacterium (assembly GCA_035574135.1). Classification (GTDB taxonomy): domain Bacteria; phylum Verrucomicrobiota; class Verrucomicrobiia; order Limisphaerales; family DATLZF01; genus DATLZF01. The sequence goes on along the minus strand of DATLZF010000056.1, from coordinate 4,184 downwards.
ATGCGCTTCTCCATCTCCGAGACCGCCAAATGGGGCGACGTGACCGTCGGCCCGAAGATCATCGACGCCTCGGTGAAGAAGCGCATGAAAGCGGCGCTCAAGGACATCCAGTCCGGCAAGTTCGCCCGGAACTGGGTGAAGGAATATCAGACCGGCTACAAGCGCTACAACGCGCTGCTTAAAAAGGGCGAGAACCATCCGATCGAGAAGGTCGGCGCCCGCCTGCGCGCCCTGATGCCTTGGATGCAAAAGCGTTCCATCAAAGGCGCCCAGGCGGCTTACTGAGCCCGCCCGCCGGCTTTCCCAGCCGCCGCGAGACCTCGCGGCGGCTTGTCCATTTCCGGTGCCGGTACCCCCCTCACGATCCGGAATCCGTGGGAAACTTGTCGCCCGACGCGGTGTTGGTCTGCGTATGGCACACTGGATCGACAGATTGACGATTCGCTCCCTGGCCGCCGCGGATCTCCGATCGGCGATCGGCACGCGAAGGATTTTCGATTGCAACGGTCTCGGCCGGGAGCTGGCGCCCTCCTGCCCCTCCCTGCACAACACGCCGGCTCACCGGTCACCGTTGCCTCCGTGGCCGATCCGGGGCGCGAACGGTCGGGAGAAAGGCCCCGCCCTGCCCCGGATCGCAATTCCGGTCATGTTCCCGCGCCAATCCGCCGATTCCATCCCCGTGCGCATCACCTATCGAGCGAGTTCCGCGCAGCGGCCGACCTTGGGCATCCCCAAGAGGGTCGGCACCGCCGCAGATGGGATGCACCGGCCAAGTTTGCAGTGGCATTTCGGAGTTGTTCGTCCTAGTTTCTCACCATGAATCGGAAGTCCCGGCAGGTGGCGGCCACAGCCCTGGTGATTCTCTCGGGGTCGGCACCGATTCTTTTCGCCGATCGCCCGAACCCCTACCAGGCCATCATTGACCGGAACGTCTTCGGGCTGAATCCGCCGCCTCCGCCGGTGGACACCTCCCAACAGGAAGCCCCCCCGCCCGCGCCCTTGGCCACGGTGAAAATGACCGGCCTGCACAACATGTTCAACAAGCCCAAGGTGCTCCTCGAGATCACCCCGGCGCCGGGCAAACAGCCGATCAAGGACATCCTCGAGGTGGGCGACCGCCGCGAAGGCATCGAGGTGCTGGCCATCAATATTGCCAAGAGCGAAGTCACCATCAAAAACGGCCACGTCACGACCAACCTTCAGTTTGAAGTGCTCAAGTCGGCTGCCGCGCCCGCGGCGGCGACGGCGGCCGGTTTCCCGGGAGCGCCAGGAGGCGCGCTGCCCGGTAAATCCCCCGTGGTGCCGATTGTGAATCCGCCGCCCGCGCCCGTGACGGACGCCGGACCAACGCCGGTCAGTTCCATCTCCACTTCGCGGCGAAACAGCATCGTTCTGTCGGGCGCCAACGCTCCTGAACCCGAGCCAACAGCCCCGGCCGCCGTTGGGTCCCCGTCCACCCCGACAGGCCCCCAGCCAGCCGGATCCGGTTTTCGGGCGCTTCCTTCCCGGCAACCCCGTACTCCGCTCGTCCAGCCCCAAATGTCGGCGGAGCAAAACTACGAGGCGATGAACCGCCTGCGGGAAATGCAACTCCAAGAGCAGGCGGCGCGGCAACAACAGCCGCCGCAACAGCGACGGCCGGGAACCGGCTACGTTCCCCCGCTGCCACCCATGCCGCCCGTGCTCGACCACGGCCAATAGCGGCAGGTCAACCACCGCACCGCCGCACGCTCGGCGGCGCAGGCAGGCATCCCCGGAACCGAATCAATCGGCCCGCAAACGAAAGAAGCGGCTCTGATCAGCTCGATCGGGCACTCGGACTTTGAAGCCTTCCAAGCCTTCCTCAACCGCATTGGTCACCCGCAGCCAACCGTCCACCGCCCCGAGATGGGTCACCGATACGAGGGACCAGCCGGCTCCACTCAACGGCCAGTTCAGTTCCAACGTTCCGCCCTCCCAGCGAGCGTGCAAACGAACCGGGGCCGTGAGCTGCCCCACAGCGGAAGCGACGGGGAGGATCTCCCCGGAGCGGTCGAAAAAGGACCGTTGATCGAACCCGGCCAGAGCCACGCCCGGGACCCACTGATACTCCGTGCCCCACCAAACAAGGCCCGCGCCGCGACGGCCGGGCAGGCTCTTGAGGATCTTCGCCACTTCGATGACAAACTCGACCTGACCCGCCGGGGTGGCCGGAATTCCGAAGATGTCCGCCGCGTTGGTCCAGGGAAACGCGGTTTCCGCCACGACAATGGGACGGCTGTAGCGTTGCGCGGCGTTGCGCAGGCAGGTGCGCAGCGCATTCAGGCTTCCATGCCACCATGGATAATAACTCAGCCCGATCAGGTCGAACTCGACCTGCTGTTGCTGCAATCGGTCGAAGAACCACTGGGTTCCGCTCCAGTCGCCGCCCCGGTCGATGTGGATCATGATCCTTGGCGACGACCCCGCCGCCGCATCCTTAATGCCCCGAATGGCTGCCTTCAGGAGCCGACCAAACTGGGACCATTGCGCGGGCGTCTCGAAGGCGCCACCGACGCGGCCCTCGGGCCAGAGCACGCCACCGATGACTTCGTTGCCCACCTGGACGATGTCGGGCAGCGCGCCGGCGGCTTGGAAGGCCGCAATGGTGTTGCTGTTGTACTCGTACATCCGCTGCTCGAGTTGGGCGAAGGTGAGATTCGTCCAGGCCGCCGGCTTGGTCTGTTTGCCGGGATCGGCCCAAGAATCGGAGTAGTGAAAGTCCAGGAGCAGTTGCAGACCGGCGCGTTTCACCCGCACGGCCAACGGCAGGGTGTAATCGAGGTTGTTGGCGGAGTTGTACGGGTTCGCTGCCGCCTGCTGCGCGTCACTGGTGAAGAGACGCAACCGCACGCAGTTAAGCCCCCGCTCCTTCAACAAGAGCAGGGCATCCCGGCCTCGACCGCTCTCGCGATAAACCACGCCCCGGTCCTCGAAGAAGACCAGATGCGACATGTCGGCACCGGCAATGAACTCATCGTCGCCGGCCGCCGACCTTGGCGCCACCGCCAGCGCGGCCAACAGCCACCTTGCCAGCGCCCACCTCACGCCCGAATCCGTTGCCCGGCGGTCATGGCCCGATCAAACGGAAGAACATCGGCGGCACATCGGTCTCGAAGGTCAGATCGACCGAGTAGCTTCCCTGCCCCTCACTCCCGGGCACGTCCTGCCAACCGGCTGGATTGGGCCGGGTCGCCGTCTGGAGCCGGATACGCGGACCACTGCTCCACGTCACATTGACCACTTTGGCGCCCTCGGAGGGAGAATCCAGCGACACCACAAGGGGGCCGAGGTTGTTGACGCGATCGAAGTACTCCACCGGCAACGTCTGGGCCGTGTCCGCGAGCACAAACGTGCGATCAACGCCGCTTTCCCACGTGCCACCGTTGGCCACGAACTTGAACGGCACCGAACCGCCCGGTGACACCGTGGAAATATTGACCGTGCCTTCGTAGAGGTAGGGATCCGCCAGACTGTTGCTCAGGAGGCTGGTGGGCTGCCAGTTGTTGAAAGGTCCGGCAACGGCCAGGCTGCCGGCGCCGACATCGAACAACCCGCGCGCCACCTGCACGGCCATATTCACGCGAAACGTCACGGGGATGCCGGCACCCGGGTTGTTCGTCAGATTGTCGAAAAACACCACCGGCAGGATCTGGGTGCCGGTGCCCAGCGTTAGCACCCGATTGCCAAAGGGCCCGCCCGGTCCCACGCTTCCCTCCCAAATCTGGGTTCCGGCTTGATTCAACACGAACTTGTACTCGTAAAGTGCCCCGGCCGAACCCGTGATGTTGACGGTGCCTTGATAAACCAACGGATCAGCCTGGCTGGCCGCCAGCGTGATGCCCGGCCCCCAGCTATCGAACGAGCCGTGCGCCTCGACCGTATGGGCGCCGGGATCGAACCTGCCGATGGCCTGTTGCACCGACATGTTGACTTGGAAAGTCACCGCCGTCACTCCCGGCGGAGTGGCCTGGTTGTTGAAATGGACGATCGGAAGGGTTTGCGCGGACGCCGGCACGTTCAGCGTTCGGTTTTGCGCGCCGTTGGGGCCGACACCGTTGACCTCCCAGACCAAGTTACCCGCCTGGTTGATGACGAATTTGTACTGCACCTGGCTGCCGGCAGATCCCGCGATGTCCACGGTGCCCTCGTAAACGTTGGCGTTG
>DATLZF010000055.1:0-12671 GCA_035574135.1 Candidatus Methylomirabilota bacterium | reverse complement strand
CCCCGTAAGGATACGAGATGGAAGTGTAGGTATTGCCGCTCGCAACCACGGTACTGGTGATGTTGGTCACGTAGCCGCCGCTGGGCGTGAGGCTGCCGCCGCTGAATGGGGGCTCAACATCCGGGAAATCGACGTTCATGTCGTCGGAGCTGTAGCCGCTTTGGATGCCCTTGTTGTTGCCCGCATGCCACGCCGCGTTGCCCACCGCCCCCTGCGGGCCGATGGCGACGGTGCCGCCGGGGCCGGTGGAGACGTGGCCGCGAATGTTCGCGTTGCCCACGTTGAGCGAATTCGTCAGGCTCGAGTTGGTTGCTACATCACCGTTGTCCTTCCGTTTGCTCGACGTGTAGAGCCCGTTGGTGCTGTAGAGCGGATCCAGCGAATCGAAGCTGTCCGTGGTGATGTTGTTGCCGTTCAGGTCGATGGTGTCCTTCGCCACCATGCCCTTGGCGAAGAGCATCTCGCGCCGCGTCGTCAGGCGCACCCCGCGGCCGAGGTAGTTCACCGTCGAACCGGAGACACCGCTCGCGGCCAGCATCGCGCCGCTCGAGGCGGACGCCAGGTGCGGTAAAACCACGTAGCCAAAGGACTCGATGATCGGCGTGTTGTTGGAACTGCCGGCCGTGTAGTTCAAAATCCGGGCCATGTAGTAATCCTGTCCCAGCCAGCGGCTCATGGTGTAAGTGGTGCCGGTCTGGGTCCAGCCATCGCAATTGAGATTCGTCGCGCCATGCGCGTTGAGATGCGCCAAAGCCTCCTCGAGCCCGGCTTCGATGACGGGAATGGCCGCATTCCAGACCTGGCTGCGCGCGTTTGTGCGGTTCTGGCTGCTGACCAGGCCCAGGTAGGCCACCAGCACCGTGCCGATCAATCCCGTCAGGAGAATCGTGACGACCAACGTGTTGCCGGCAGTCGCCCCAACAGAAGATCGATGCGCTTTCATGAGCCTTGCTTGCGGATGACGATTCGCGCGGTCTGCACCGACTCCGTGTTCTGTCGCAGCCCGAGAATGGTGCGGGAGCAAAGCCAGGAGACATTGATCACCTTGCACAGGGAGGGATCGGTGGTGACCGGAAGATCGTAGGTGCCACTTTGAGGGGTCCGGAGACACATTTCAAAGCTGAAACGCTCGCAATCGCGCAGCAAAACCGTGCTCACGCCGCTTTTCGACCGACTCAATGTCATGGTGGTGGGACTGTAGGAGTAGGTGAGCGCCGCGCCGTCCGAATCCTCCAAGGTCAGACTGTTGGTGGTGCACGCCGTCACCCGGTTTGCCCCGCGAATGTCGCGGGTCAGCGTGTCAATGGCGATCCGGTTCTTGTCGTCGAGCTCGACGTAATTCCCCAAGGCCGCGAAACTGCGGCCGCTCAACGTGGACACGCTGGCCAGGGCAGCGAGCACCAGGCCCGTAATCCCGATGGCGAAGAGCGCCTCGATCAGCGCGAAGCCCGCCCGGGGCCGGCACTTAGAAGATGTAGTCCTGCAATCCATCCCGTGAAACGAAAGTTGAAAACTCCCGGCTGCGATCCAGTTCGCCGGTCCGCCAGGAGACCCGGACGGTGATCAGGCGCATGTTGGCACTGTAGGAGTTGGTGAACGGGACGTTGGCGATCGAGACCGTCCCCGTATAGACGATGCCATGATTGGTCCCCGAGGCATGAGGGTCGTACGCCTCGGTGAACGTCGCCGGAATGAATCCGTTCGAGGTGATCTGGCTCCAGTTGTAGAGGCGGATGGTTTCGGTTTTCTCCAGCATGATCTGCGTGGCCCGCAGATTTTCCCGCGCCATCTGCATGTTGAAGAAGCCCGAGGTAAACCCGGAAAAAAGAGCCGCTGCCGTCATCCCGATGACGCCCATGCCCACGGTCACTTCCAGGAGCGAGAAGCCCGCGGCGCCGGCACTGCCGCTCAAGCCGGATGGGGTCAACGTCTGCAACTTCATATTCTCTAAGCCCATTGCCTCGAGCAGGGCGTCTGCCACAGCGCGTGGCCGACCGCAGAACATTGGCCCTCCTGCCGAAAGCACTCGCGCGAAAGGCAATTGCGCTTTCGCCCCGTTCGCCTGACGATCGGGTCGCTGTCCACATTCTGGATGGCGGCGATGCTATCGGGGCACATCGCCCCTGATCTCATCTTGCCGTTCCCCGGGAAGACGATGCGCCGGCGGACCGCCCGTCGGGTGGCTCCGCCGTGTCGATCCCAAGTCGCGCCCCGCAGTGGCCTGACATGCCCTCTCAGGACCGACTCCGATGCCCGCGGTGACTCAGGTTGATTCAGCCTCGGCCTCACGGGCGCGAGGGCGAAGCCAGTCGCAGATGAGATACCGCAGGAAGAGCGTATTGTAGCGGACGTACCGAGGTCCCAGTCGCAACGGTTCGCTGAAGAGCCGAAACACCCATGTCAGCCCACGCCGCTGCATCCACAGGGGCGCATCCCGCTTGGTGCCCGCGTTGGCGTCAAAGGCGAAGCCCACGCCAAGCAACAGGCCGCGCCGAATCCGCCCGCGATAGCGGTGAATCCAGGCGTGCTGTTTGGGGGTGCCCAAGCCAACCCAGACAAAATCGGGGGAGAGCCGGTTGATCTCATCGATCACCTGCTCTTCCGCGGCGGCCTCCATTCGGCCGTCGCGGTCACACCACCCATGGTAGGCGCCCACCACTCGCGTGTCCGGGTTCCAACGTTGGATTGCTGCGCGCAAGCGGGCACCGCACTCCGGAGAACCGCCAATGAGGTAGTGGGCCAGCGGCGCCGGCGTTTGCGTGAGGCACAATCGCATGAACGTCGGTCCATAGACCCGGTCCCGCAGACCGGCCCCCTGCCAGTTCAAACACCACACCAGCGGCATTCCGTCCGGGATGAAAAACTCAAAATCCCGCGTGATCGCCTCAAACCAGGGATGATGCCGGCGCATGGTCACCACCTGGGTGTTGACGAAGTCCACCGCCGTGGGCTGCGGCCGTCGCACCAATTGGCGGCACTGCTGGATGAAGTCGTCGTAGGTGGTCAGGCACAGCGGAGTGTTAAGAACCCGGCCGACGCGCGGCCGGGCTTCCGCAGGGCTCGCGCCGATCGTGGGATCTGCCGTTGACATGCTCGAATGGCCCGCGTTCTACCGCTCCGCGCCCGTGGGCAGCAAGTTCTATCCCCGGTGTGCCCCGGTCCGACGGCACGTGTGGCCGGCGGAGTTCGGCCCGTCCGCCACCACCAGCACTGGACGCCTGCGCCCGTGCGACCGGCGGCCCTGCCGTTTGGCTTGCCACCCACGAAGCTGGTCCGTAACGTCGCGCGCAACTTAGCCTATGAACAAAGCGATCCGCTTCAAACTTTTTCTCATGATGGTGCTCGAAATCGCCATCTGGGGAGCCTGGCTGCCGTTGATCTTCAGCTACCTGCCCAGTCTGGGTTTCTCGGCCACCGAACCGCCCAAGGTGCTCGCGCCGTACGTACCCGCCTTTCTGACCTGGCTCTTCTCCGAACAAGGGATGATTCTCAACGCGTTCCCGGTGGCGGCCATCATCGGCATGTTCTTCAGCAATCAGTTTGCAGATCGGAATTTTGCCGCGGAACGATTCCTGGCCTTCAGTCATCTGGTGGGCGGCCTCACGATCCTGGGCTGCGGCTTTGTCAAGACGTTCTGGCCGTTCTTCTGGCTGATGTTCATTCACTGCCTGGTGTATGTGCCCACCATCGCCATCACCAACTCGATTGCCTTCGCCCACATGAAGGATCCCCAAAAGGAGTTTGGCCTCATTCGTATGGGCGGCACCATCGGCTGGATTCTGGTAGCCTGGCCGTTCACCTTCATTCTGGTGGACTGGGCTCGAGTGGAGGCCGCCAATCCGCAGGGATTCGTGGCGTGGCTCGGCGCCGTGCTGGGATCGGGGCTGACAGGCGATGCCCTGAAGGCGGCCACCAAATGGACGTACGTGGTCGCGGGTGCCGCCTCCCTGGTGCTGGCCGCGTTCAGCCTCGCACTGCCGCACACACCGCCCAAGAAGGCCGGCGAGGGTGCTGCGGAGAGGCTGGCCTGGCTGGAGACCCTCAAGCTGCTCAAGCACCCGTTCGTGCTGGTGCTGTGGCTGGTAACCTTTGTCGATTCGTTCGTGCACAACTGTTACTTTAACTGGACCGGGGTCTTCCTCGGCGCGGCGCCCTCTGCCGGCGGCGTTGGCATTCCCGGCAATTGGATCATGCCCGTGATGAGCATTGGCCAGGTCGCGGAGATCCTCACCATGTTTATCCTCGGTGCCACGCTCAAAGCATTGGGCTGGCGGGCCACGATGATCGTGGGCATCCTGGGGCACGCGGCGCGGTTTGCGGTGTACGCGTTCTTTCCCCAATCGCCGGCTCTCATCATCCTGGTGCAGGTCCTCCACGGCATCTGCTATGCCTTCTTCTTTGCCACGGTCTATATCTTCGTGGACGAGTATTTCCCAAAGGATGTGCGCTCCAGCGCCCAAGGTTTGTTCAACGTCATGATCCTCGGCATCGGTGCCCTCGTCGCGAATTCGATTTGCCCCAAGCTGATTCAGGTCACCTTTACGCAGAACGGAGTCACCGATTTCAAGGGCTTGTTCCTGGTGCCTCTGACCTGCGCGGTGGCTGCCGCCCTGGCGCTCGCGTTGTTCTTCCATCCGCCGGCGCGTCGGCAACCCCAGGTTTCGGGCACGGCCAATCCCGCGCATTAACCTGCTCGCTTCCATCCCGATGAAAACAGCCCAATCCCGTCGCCAGTTTCTTCAGGCCACCGTTCTCACGACCGCCGGACTCGCCTGGACCGGTTGCACGCCTTCTCGCTCCATGGCGCGGCGCCCCTTGTTTGAGATCTCCCTCGCCGAGTGGTCCCTGCACAAAACAATCCTCAACGAGAAAAAGCTCACGAATCTCGATTTCCCGGTTGTCGCCCGCCGCGAGTTCGGCATTGGGGCGGTCGAATACGTGAACCAGATGTTCATGGACAAGGCCCGGGATGCCGCCTATCTGCGTGAACTCAAGCACCGCTGCGACGGCGAGGGTGTTCGCAGCCTGCTCATCATGTGCGACCGCGAAGGCAACCTCGGCGACGCCGACGCCGCCCGGCGCACGCGGGCCGTCGAGAACCACCACAAGTGGGCCGAAGCGGCGAAGTTCCTCGGCTGCCACTCCATCCGTGTCAACGCGGCCACGGGCAACGTGGGCACCTACGACGAGCAGAAGGATCGCGCAGCAGACGGCCTGCGCCGGCTGTCCATGTTCTGCGCGACACTGGGGTTGAACTGCATTGTGGAAAACCACGGCGGCCTATCGTCCAACGGCGCTTGGCTGGCCGCTGTCATGCGGGAGGTGAACCTGCCCAATTGCGGCACTCTGCCGGACTTTGGCAACTTCCGCCTCGACGACGGCACGATGTACGACCGTTACCAGGGCGTGGCCGAGATGATGCCGTTTGCCAAAGCCGTCAGCGCCAAGGCGAACCAGTTCGACAACGCCGGCAACTGCGTGGAAACCGATTACCGCCGCATGATGAAAATCGTCCTCGATGCCGGTTACCGCGGCTGGGTGGGCATCGAATACGAAGGCAACACGTTGAGCGAATACGACGGCATCCGGGCAACGAAGCGGCTATTGGAGATCGTGCGAGGGGAACTGCAGGCCAACGGGACGCGGAAGGTCTGAACTCCGCCAGGTGGGTGATTTCGATCTCCGGCTCAACGCTTGCCCATGCGCGCCCGGGCCGCTTCCAGAATCTCCCGTTCGCGCGCCGTCAGGCTTTGAATCCCGTGGGCGGAGATCTTCTCGAGAATCGGGTCCACCTCGCGGCTGATGAATTCTTCCGCACTCACGGGGCGGGCAGGCCGGGCGCTCTCCGCCGGTGTGCCGCCCTTCGGAAACCGAATCTTCAGCACCTTCGCGGACGAAAAAGGCCGCCGAAAGGACGGCAGCCGCCAGGAGGGTTCCCATCGGTAGAGTGCCCAATGGATGTAGGCAATGCCCGCCAGGAGTCCTCCCAGATGAGCCGCATGCGCGATCAGGGGATCCGACGGCACCACCGTAAAGAACAGCGCGATGCCCAACGCGAACATCAACAGAACGCGGGCGCGAACCGGAAAGAGGAAGAAAACCAGAATCTGGCCGTGCGGCTCCAACATGCAGAACGCCGCCAGCAGCCCGCAGACGCCCGCCGAGGCCCCCATGAGGGTCGTCCCGAAGTGCGCGGGAAAGCCAAACATCAGCCCCGCCTGCACCAAACCGCCCACCACGCCCGAGGCGAAGTACAGCACGAGAAGTCGGCGCGACCCGAGCCGGTCCTCCAGATACCGTCCGAGGAACCACAACCCGAGCAGGTTGCCCAGGAGGTGGAACAGTCCTCCGTGCAGAAACTGGAACGTGACGAATTGCCAGACGAATCCGTGCTTGAGCCCGGTGATGGTGAGGGCCAGGTACCGCGGCAGACCGGTGCCCAGGTACACCAGGTCAATCTGTTGGAGAATGAACGCGACCGTGATCGCGATCATCAACTTGGCGGTCATCGACATGCCCGTCTGAAACGGACTCTCGCGCATGTAAGATCGGCTTTCGAGCATGCTAGGCCCAAGGTAGTCACTCGGCAGATTGTAATCAACGGGCATCTTGCCGCACGGATTCCCGATGACGCCACGGTTCCTGAAGGAGTTCGGCAGAAGGCGAGCCTGACTTGACCCGGGACTCACGCCGGGGCCAGGGAAAGCCCATGAGCGATACGCCGCAAGCCGCCCTCTGCCCCTGGGAACAACACCACCGACCGCATCCCGGGTCGCGACCGCGTCATCGCCTCCACACCGCCCGGGCCGGCCGTCAGAAGGGCCGTCGAGAGAGCGTCCGTGTCCGTGGCATCCGGCAAGGCGACCGCCGCCAGCATCGCAGCCTGCGTCGGTTCACCCGTGCGTGGATCAATGACGTGGCCAAACGTCTTGTTCGCCGTTTGAAAAGCCTTCCCCCAGACCGCGGACACAGACAACGCCTCATCGCACAAAGGGACGACGGCCAGCAATTCCGGTTCGCCCGCCGGATCGACCGGCGGTCTCTCCACCGCGGCCTTCCACGCCTCGCGATCCGGAGGCTTCCCCAACGCGTAAATCGTGCTGGTTCCTCCATGTAGAAAGGCCGACTGCACTCCCGCCTCCCGGAGAATCCCCGCCGCCACATCGATGGCGTATCCCTTGCCGATGGCGCCCAGATCCAGCATGACGCCGTCGCGGTGAAACCGGATGGTGAATCGCTGGGAGTCGAGCTCGACCCAGTGCATGCCGACGCGTGAACGGGCTTCAGCCAGCGCCGCCGGCTCGGGCATCCGCCCGTTGCCGCCCATAAAGCCCCAGCAGCGCATCAGCGGACCGACCGTGATGTCGAAGGCCCCCTCCGTTTCGCTCCACAGGCGCTGCGCCCGCTCCACCAACCCGAACACCTCGGGCGACACACGCACCGGCGCCACCGCCGCGCGGGCGTTGACATGAGCGATCTCACTCGTCGGCCGGTACAAACTCAGACGGGCCTCCAGGCGCTCGATCTCATCCAGCGCTTCTTCGCCGGCGGCGCGAAGGGCGGCGGGATCGCCGCCGTGCAGGACGATCTCAAAGCGGGTGGCCATCGCGTGGCGGGCGACGGCGACAGTGGTCATGAGCGGTGCCATGAAACCCGACCTTGGGATTTGGCGCCGGATGGCGAGCCGTTCGCCTCGCCGCCTCCTCTCTGCCAGCCGGGCGTTGGCCAGGCCGCCGACTCGACCGGCCCGCCCTGGTCCAACGAATCGCGAGCCGGACCCAAGGCACGGGCCGGCGCCTGGCTTTCCTGTACAGAACGAACGTTCACGATGGCCGCCGGGGATGATTTATCAGCAAGCCCCGCTCGGGTGCAATCCCCAGACCCAGCGAGGAAGACCGGCCGCGCCCGAAGACACCGGCATGCCCGGGCACCGAACCGGCCGCCGGACATCGCGGCCGCCGCCCGGGGGACCGGAACGCCCCGACACCAATGCAAGGAGACTCAGCCGAGCCGCCGAGGGTGCCCTCGCAGGCCAATGCGGAGATCGGCGCTCCGTGAGCGGCCGTCCGGCCACACCTTTCCCCAAGACGGAAGGTTGCGCGGGACGACGGAAGTCGCCTAAGCTGCGATCAGTCTTTCGTTCACGACTATGCGCATCATTGGCCATTTGCCCAACGAAGCGACGGCCACTCGCTTCAGCGACTTTCTCTACGTGCAGGGCATCTCCAATGTCGTCGAGCCGGAGAAGGACGTCTGGGCCGTGTGGGTGCACTCGGAGGATGAACTGGCGCGCGCGAAAGAGTTGCTGACCAGCTTCCTGGGTAACCCCAACGATCCCCGCTTCCAGAAGGTGGCCCGGCGCGCCCGCGAACAGCGCGATCGCGAAGCGGCCGACCAGGCTCGCTGGGAGAAGCGCCAAATAGACAGGCGGCAGGTCTTCCGCGCCACGATGCCCTATGGCCCCGGGCCGCTGACGGTGTTCCTCATCATTACGAGCGTTGCCATGACCGTCGTCAGTCTGATCGCCAAGGACGGGTCCATCGAAAGCGCGCTGATGATGTCTCAACACCCGACCGGCCTGCCCGAGATCAAGAAAGGCGAGGTATGGCGGCTGGTGACGCCCATTTTTCTTCACGCGCATCCGCTCAAAAACCCGTTTCACATCCTGTTCAACATGCTCTGGCTGCTCGACCTGGGCAGCATGATCGAGGCACGCCAGGGCACCCGCCGGCTATTGTGGCTGGTGCTGGCCATCGGCGCCGTGTCCAACCTGGGCCAGTATTTCTATGCCGGCCCGTTCTTTTACGGGATGTCAGGCGTCAACTACGGTCTGCTGGGCTACGTCTGGATGAAGGGCAAGTTCGACCCCGCCTCGGGCCTGGCGTTGCATCCGCACACCATCATCATGATGCTCATCTGGTTTTTCTTGTGCTTTACGCCGCTGATTCCGGGCGTGGCCAACGGCACTCATGCGGTCGGCTTGGCGATGGGCATCGCTTGGGGCATGCTGGCCAGTCTCAAGAACCGGTGACCCCGTGGAGCCCGTCCCAGCCGAAGAGAAGGGGCTTGGTGCGGGTGCTTGCCGGAGCTGGCGCGTTTGCTAGCCTCGCACCATGAGTTTCGTGACGCCCTTCAACTCCCTGCCGCTGGACGCTCTCTTGGCCCGCGCCCACGAGTCCAGCGCGGCGGCGGTGCAAGCGGCCGTCACCGCCGACCACCTCACCCTGCCGGATTTCGCGACCCTGCTCTCGCCGGCGGCCGCGCGGCAACTGGAGCGACTCGGCCGCCGGGCCCAGGCCCTCACGCGACAACGGTTCGGCCGCGTGATCCGCCTGTTCGCGCCGCTTTATCTCTCGAACGAATGCATCAACAATTGCCGTTACTGCGGCTTCTCGCGGGACAACCCCATCCTGCGCGTGACCCTCTCGGTGGACGAAGTGCGACGCGAGGCGCAGGCGTTGAAGGCGCAGGGTTTTCGCAACCTGCTGCTGGTGGCGGGCGAGCATCCGAAGTTCGTCTCCGGCGAGTACCTCGCACAATGCACGGCGGCGCTGCACGCCGAGGTACCCGGTATCTCGCTGGAAGTGGGGCCGATGGAAACGCCGGATTACCGCCCACTTGTGGCGGCGGGCGCCGAAGGGCTGGTCGTGTACCAGGAAACTTACGATCGCGACGCGTATGCGGCCATGCACACGGCGGGGCCGAAACGCGACTTTGACTGGCGCCTCGAAACGCCCGAACGCGCCTACGCGGCGGGCTTCCGGCGCTTGGGCATCGGGGCGCTCTACGGCCTCTCCGATTGGCGGCGCGAAGCCATTTGCGTGGCCGCCCACGCCGCCCACCTGCTGCGCCATTGCTGGAAGGCCCAGCTCACCATTTCGTTGCCCCGGCTGCGACCCTGCGCCGGCGAGTTTCAGCCGCTCACCACCGTCACCGATGCCGACCTGGCGCAGATGATCTGCGCCTTCCGGCTGTACCTGCCCGATGTCGGGTTGGTCCTTTCCACGCGGGAACCGGCCCGACTGCGGGATGGCTTGATTCCTCTCGGCATCACTCTCATCAGCGCCGGCAGCCACACCGAACCAGGGGGCTACACCGGCGCGGGACGCGAGAAGATCCACCGCACCGAACGCGGCCGCATCGTTCCCCTGGCCAGCGGCGCCAGCGAATGGGCTCCCGACCCGGGTCGGGTCACCCACGCCACTGGCCAGTTCGACATCGCCGACGAACGACCTCCGCGCGAAATCGCCGACCGCCTGCGCGACCTGGGGTACGAGCCGGTGTGGAAGGATTGGGACGCGGCGCTCACCGCATGAATCCGTTCGTCATTGCCAACGGAGAGAAGGTCGAGGCCGCCCTGCCCTGCTCCATCGAGGAGTTTCTGCGCGCCCGACAACTCCCGCCCCGCAGCGTCGTGGTGGAGCACAACGGCTGCGCCGTGGCGCCGTCCGAGTTCGCGACCCGCCGCCTCGAACCGGGCGATCGGTTGGAGATCGTGCGCATCGTCGCGGGGGGCTGAGGAGCGTTGCCCAAGCGGAACGGGGCACCCGCGCGCGGAGCCGGCACGCTCCTCATGCCGGCCAGGGTTCCCTTGCGGCCCGCGTGGCGAAGACGGGGCACGGTCACCGGTCGATGCCGGCCTGGATCACTGCGCTACGGGCGATCCCGTAACGTTCCAGCACCCGCCCGGTGGCCCGGCTCTCGGCCTCGCCGGCCGCCACAACCATGCGGCGCAACGAATCCCCGCGCATGAACTCGATAATGTGAAAGCCGTTGACGGGTGACTTGAGAGCCTCCTGCAGATCCGTCAGTCGGCTGATGAGACGTTGGTTGACCTTGTCGAGGACAAGGTTTCGGTGATCCTGATAGCCGATGTTGAAGGGATCGGGCAGCACCTGGGTCAGGAGCACCAGCGACGGCCGCTCCGGGGTGGGGGCCTCGTTGTTGTAGAAGTTCAGGCGGAACGGCGCCCGGCGCTTCCAATCCGCCCCCCAGCTCTGGAGGTAGGCGTCGGTCAACGGCTGGAAGACGAGGCCACCCACGATCAGGTATTCCGGCTCCTGATCGAACACGGCGTCGGCGCTGAGGGAATTGGTGTAGGCGAACTTCGGCAAGCGGTAGCTCACCTTCAACTCCTGTCCGTCGCGCCAGATCCTCATGGGAATCTCGTCGCCCGCCCACCGCCCTCGCGTGGAGAGGTTCTCCACCATCAGCGGGCCGAAGATCGGATCCTCGTAGTCCCCTTCCGTGTCCACCGCGAAGCCATCGATCTCGAGAATGATGTCGCGCCGACGGAGGACCGAATCCGCGCTGTCCGGTCGCGCCGGCACATCGATGACCAGCACGCCACGCGGCTCGCCCGGCAGCTTCAACCAGCGGAGCGAATCGACGTTCTCCGCCGGCTGCCAGACGAAGTGAAAGAATCCAAGTCCCCGAAACGTGTTCTGGCGCCGGGCCTCCAAGATCGATTGGATGAAGTAGGCCGGGGTGGCCACACACGTGCGCCCATCCTGCGCGGTCAGCAATCCCACGGCGTGGCTGTTGGCGACGACCGGCTCGCCGCGCCCGACACCCTGGATCTCGCAACCGACCTCGAGGTGGACGTGATTGACCGCAGCCAGCACGCCTTCTCTCACGGTGAACTGGCTGAACTCGGCGCTGCGGCTCTCGAGCTTGCCTTCCCGCCACCGGACGATCTGGAGGGCACCATTCGTCGGCAGCGTGGACTCCAGCCGCGCCGGCTGCAACCCGGCCCAGAAGCCTTCGTCCTCCGCGGTAAGGATCGCCAGGTTGGCCGGGTAATCGATCCACTGCACTCGCCCTGTCCACCAACGGCCGCGGCCGCCCTTCTGCAACCGTACCAGGGTATGATCGAAGAGATCATCCGCCGTGGTGAGAATCTCCCTTGCTCCGATCACCAGCCCGCATTTTTGCGCCTTGCGCTGGCGCTTGGTCCAGGGCTGCGTGTAATCGTAGAGCTTGCGCGTCACTTCGATCTGGACGACGGACCGCGCCCACGCAGAGGTCTCGCCCCGGCCCTCCTCTGCCGCCCTCAAGGGGCACGCCAGACCTGCGGTGGTGAGGAGCAAAAGAAGGAACTTCATAGGCGTCGATCCTGCGTGATGCCGTAGGTTTCGAGGAGGCGCGCATTGGCTTGGCGCACGGCCTCACGGTCCAGGCAGTCGAAACTGGAATGTGAGGTGAACTCGATCAAATCGAAGCGGCCCGTGGCCGTTTCAAAGGCACGGATCACGTCCTCCAACCGTTCAATGCGCACGCCGTTGATCTTGTCCACCAGCGCCCGCCCTTTGACGTGCAGGTCTGCATTCACCGCGTCGGTGAGCACGGACGCCATGACGATGGGCTCGGGACGGACGGTCTCGGGGCTTTCGTGCGGTCGATAGAACAACTCGAAGTTCAGATCGCCGTTGGCGGGATCCGACCAGTTGCGGCCGAGGGTGCGAAGGTAGTCGAGGCTCAACGGCGTGAACACCAGACCGCCGTAGATGAAGTAGCGCGGCAGCGTGCCGTGCTGATTGCCGGTGGCCCGATCCCCGTCGTAGCGATACACGGGCAGCGACAGCGCCACTTCGCGGCCCTCGCGCCAGAGCTTTACCGGCACGCTTTCGCCGTGCTGCGCCAATTGAAATGCCATGGCCACGGAGAGGCGG
>DATLZF010000054.1:0-2246 GCA_035574135.1 Candidatus Methylomirabilota bacterium | reverse complement strand
TCCCTACTTCGCCAAATCGATGGCCAACCGCCTCTGGAGCTATTTCCTCGGCCGGGGCATCATCGATCCGGTGGACGACATCCGGGCCAGCAACCCGCCGAGCAACCCGGAACTGCTGGAAGCCTTGACGGCGGAGTTCGTCCGGAGCGGCTTCGACCTGCGGAAGCTCATGCGCTCGATCTGCCAGTCCCGCACCTACCAGCTTTCCATCATCAAGAACCGCTGGAACGAGGATGACGCGATCAACTTCTCGCACGCCACGCCGCGGCGCCTCAGCGCCGAGCAACTGGCCGACGCCATGGCTGTGGCCACCGGCACCCGTCTGCAATTCGAGGGGGTGCCGGCCGGCATGCGGGCCGTGGAGATTCCCGACGGCATGGTCAAGGGCAACGAGTTCCTCTCGCTCTTCGGCCGGCCGAAGCGCCAGTCGGCTTGTGAATGCGAGCGATCGAGCAATCTCACCCTCTCGCACGCCTTGAGCATGATCAACGGCAACACCATCAGCGAGGCCGTCAACTCGCCGAACAGCCGGATTGCACGACTGGCCGAGACCGAGAAAGACGACCAAAAGCTCGTCGAGGAAATCTACCTGGCCTGCCTGGCTCGCCCACCCACCGCCAAGGAACTGGCGGCGGTGAAGTTCGACCCGCGGGGCGACCGTCGGGAAGTGGCGCAGGATCTGGCTTGGGCGCTGTTGAACAGCCCGGCGTTTTTGTTCAACCGGTAAAGGCGATCCACCACGCATGGACACGAATCGACACGCATCCTTGGAACGTGGCACAGGGAGAGAGGGCGCGGGCTGTCGGGCCGGCCGCACCGGATGCCCGGCCCCGATTTGTGTGCATTGGTTTCCGTCCGTGGCGGGCGAAACAGGACCCCAACTATGATCAGCATTCCCGGAACACCTGGCAGCACGTGCGACGGCTTCAGCCGCCGCGAATTCCTCCGCGTCGGCGGCCTCGGCATGATGGGCATCAGCCTGGCCGACATCCTTCGTCTCGAAGCCCGGGGCAACGCCCCCGTCGATCCGTCCAAACCGAAGAACGGCTGGGGCGGCGCGAAATCCGTCCTGTTCGTCTTCCTCCAGGGCGGGCCGAGTCACATCGACATCTGGGACCCAAAGCCCGACGCGCCCTCGAACGTGCGCGGCGAGTTCAAGCCCATCCGGTCGAACGTGCCCGGCATCTGGCTCAGCGAGACGATGCCGCTGCTGGCCAAGCAGATGGACAAAGCCACGCTCATCCGCTCCATGAGCTACACGCCGGCCGGCCTGTTCAACCACACGGCCGCCCATTACCAGATGATGACCGGCTACGAACCCGGCCGCGTATCGCCCTCCGGCCAGCTCGAACCGCCTGCGCCCAACGACTTCCCGCACATTGGCGCGCAGATCTCCCGGCTCAAACCGCCGGAAGTGCCGATGCTGCCGTTCGTCATGCTCCCGCGCCCGACCCAGGAGAGCAATGTCATCGGCAAAGGCTCGACCGCCGGCTTCCTGGGGGCCGCCTACGATCCCTACTACTTCTATCAGGACCCCGCCAAGGAACTGCGACTCGACGATCTGACCCTGCGCAAGGAGATGAGCAAGGAACGGCTGGAACGGCGTGCGTCGCTGCTCAAACAGGTGGAGAGCCAGATGCCCGAGATGGAAAAGGCCGTCGAGAAAT
This sequence comes from Candidatus Methylomirabilota bacterium, assembly GCA_035574135.1. Classification (GTDB taxonomy): domain Bacteria; phylum Verrucomicrobiota; class Verrucomicrobiia; order Limisphaerales; family DATLZF01; genus DATLZF01. The sequence goes on along the minus strand of DATLZF010000054.1, from coordinate 579 downwards.
ACGCGCTCGACCAGTATTACACCAAGGCGTTCGACCTCGTCTCCTCCGGCCGGGCCCGCAATGCGTTCGATCTGACCCAGGAGTCGGACCAGACCCGCGACCGCTACGGCCGGCATACGTTTGGCCAGGGATTGCTCCTCGCCCGGCGGTTGATCGAGGCCGGCACGCGCTTCGTGCAGGTGAACTGGCCGGCGGTGGCCAACGGGAACCCGGTGGTGGATGCTTTCGACACGCACGCCGCCAACTTCGGTCCGCTGAAGAACCTCCACTGCCCGAAGCTGGACAGCGGGCTGAGTGCGCTGCTGGAGGACATGGACCAACGCGGTTTGCTCAAGGAAACCCTGGTCATCGCCATCGGCGAGTTCGGTCGTTCGCCGCGTCTGGGCGTGAGCACCTCGGGCAACGGCAACGCGCCCGACGGCAGGGACCACTGGCCCTACTGCTACACCGCCCTCATCGCGGGCGCGGGCGTCCGCCGGGGCTTCCAGTACGGCAAGTCCGACGCCACCGCCTCGTCTCCGGCCGAGAATCCCGTCCATCCCACGGAGATCCTGGCCACGGCCTACCACGCCATGGGCA
>DATLZF010000053.1:0-2961 GCA_035574135.1 Candidatus Methylomirabilota bacterium | reverse complement strand
CGCAGCCGGGAGAGCAGGCTCTGTCGGGTCGGCAGCAACTCATCTTCGTTACCGTGTAGTGCAGGCACTTCTAGATGTAATTCGGACCTCACCCCCGCCTTCTTTCAAACAATTACTGGTTCCCCGCCGGCGCGCCGATGGGATCCAGCCGGCGCACCGGGTGCCGGGAATGTCGTCAACGGGCGACGTGGATCCCCGCCCAATCAACTTCGGCATTCCTCGATCGCTCAAAACGCGCAGTGGCCGTGGTTGCTCCTGCCGCATGGCTGCGGGCAGGCCGGGCGAATGCGCGTTTGATCGGCAGGCGGAAGGAAGAGACGCCCGCGCCATACGGACGTACGCCGCGCCCGGCAGGGGCGTACGCTCTCGAACGGCGCCGCTTGGCGGCGCAGTGGCGCGCGACGAGGCGCCCATGCTCGGGGCCCCGGCGGTGGTTCCCCGCTTTTCGGCGCCGGAGCACCCAACCCTCTCAGCCCACGGTTCAAGCCCCGTCACGGACCGGGTGGAACGCCAAATGGGAGCTCTGCGCCAGCCGGAAGATGACGCTGATCCTGGACGGAGGCCCGGACGACGCCTGCCGGTGCCGGACGACGGCGAGCCGACAGGGCGTTACGCCAACGCCAACGGGAGGCGATCCAATGTGCCCGCGGGAGGTTTTGTGATTGAAGAAGGACGGGATGGAGTTGTAGATTCGATCCGCACAGCATGAAGGAAGTCCCCTCAGCGCTGGCTCTGTTGGCATCTGCGGCCGGTGGGCTGCCCGAATGGCAGGATGGCGATCTCATCGCCTGGCTGTTGATCCTGCTGCTGGGCGTCGCTTTGGGCATTGGCATCGCTGGCCTTCTGCTGGTGGTTCATTTCGCCCGCCAGGGCCGGCCGCTGCCTCAACGCCGGCTGCGCCGGGCGGAGCTGGTTTCGGCCGCCACCCGTCGGACCGGCAGTGCGGTTCCGATGCCAACTCGGTGGCTGGCTGTTCAAAGCACCAACGCCGCACTGGTCCAGGATGCTCTTGGCCTGCGCAACCCCACGCCGTGCTCCTGGGAGGAGGGATTGTCCGCGGCGCAGGACAAGCGGCTTTTCATCTCGCCCCCCATCGCGGGGTGGATCGTCGTCATGGGAGGAAATCTCCCGGACCCGGCCGACGACGTGGATCGCTTGTTCAAGTTTCTCATGGATTTGAGCCGCCGGGTCGGACGGGTGCAGTACTTCAGCATCAATCGTGTGGTCCACCATCATGCCTGGGCCGATGTGACGGACGGCGTGGTCGCGCGGGCCTATGCGTGGGCGGGGCGGACGTTGTGGAATCAGGGTGCCATGACATCCGCGGAATCGAGCCTGTCGATGGCGTGCCTGGCCTACGGAGAAACACCGGATCCGGTGGCGTTCGGGCAGGTCGATCCCATGGCGGCCAACACGGAGCGTGTTTGCCTGCTCGCGTCGCGGTGGAGCGTGGACCTGAGTTCGATTGACGCCCGGACGCTCAAGCAGAGCCACGGTGTGGCGGGCCGGGTGGCGCGCTCAAAGGCTTGACGCCCCGCGAATCCGGGCGCGAGAGTCGCGACCGGTCGCGGTGGCTGCCACCGCGGGAAAAAAGAGAGCTTATGGCCATTGATCACGCGTTGGATCAGTTCCCGAAGGAAGTCACGCTGAAAGACGGGTTGCGTTGCATCTTCCGTCCGCTGGAAGCCTCGGACGAAAAGGCCTTCCACCAGTTCTTCCTCGCCGTGCCGCACCAGGAGCGCATGTTTATCAAGCACCGCGTGACCGAACCGGAGGTGATTCGCGATTGGTGCCAGAACATCGATCTCGGACGCAACCTCCCGTTGCTCGCCCTGAGTGACGGCCGGATCGTGGCGGACGCCACCCTGCATCAGCAACTCGGCGGCTGGAAGCGTCACATTGGCCGCGTCAGCGTGCTGGTGCATCCGGATTATCGGGGGCGCGGTCTGGCCAAGGCACTTGTCACCGAGATCATCGAGATCGCCCGCCACGTCGGCCTGGAAAAAATGGAGGCGGAGTTTATCGCCGAGCAAGAACGGGCCATCAAGGTGTTCGGCCTCCTCGGCTTCACGCAGTTGCTCAGACTGGAGGGCTACGTGAAAGACATGCAAGCCATCACCCACGACTACGTCTTGATGGGACTGGATCTGACCACCGACGAGGAGTACGCGGGCATGGGCTGATCGCGGCCACCCGACGCCTCACCGGGGCTGATTCACACATCGATCACCGGTCCCGGCCCGTCGCCATCCTTCGGACGCTTGATCCGACCCCGGCGCACCGTGAGCCGGGTGCTGCCGGTGCCCGTGATCGAGTTGAGGAGCACGGAAATGACGCTGATCACCAGGCTGGCCCAGAAAGCGGGCCAAAAACCGGCGACGTGAAAAGACTTTACCAGTTCGGCCACGAGCAATAACAGCAGGGCGTTGATCACCAGCGAGAACAACCCGAGCGTCACGATCAGCAACGGCAGGGAGAGCACCATCAGCACGGGGCGGAGAAAGGCGTTCAACAGGCCCAAAAGCAGCGTGGCCACCAGCAGCGCCGCCCAATGGTCGTAGTCGATTCCCCTCACCACGTGCGTCGCCACCAGCACGGCCACGGTGGTGATCACCCAGCGTTGCAGAAAATCTTTCAGCCTCGGCCCCATCACGGGACGCAGCATGACCGAACACAGCCCCGGGCGACAAGCGTCACCCACCGCTGCGGCGGTCCCTCCGGCGTGTGCCCGGGTCTCGACGAATTGCCGGCTGAATTCGCGAAGCACTCCCGCCCGTCCCCCCGGGCGTGTGGCGAGTGGCGCAGCCGGCCAACCCTCGACCATCGGGCGCTCAACGCAAAAGAGCGCGCATGACTCCAAGGCACAGGCGTGTCGCCTCCGACTCATGGAGGCGGCCGACCTCCAACACCGGCATGCGGCATCCCTCCGCCCCGACCTCCAAACCGTGTCACATCCGGCTG
>DATLZF010000052.1:0-4283 GCA_035574135.1 Candidatus Methylomirabilota bacterium | reverse complement strand
GTTCCACCGTCAACACCACCCAAGGCATCCAGCCCAGCGCCACCTGGTAGTTCGGCCAGATCAAACTGGAGAAGGCCACTCCGCTGAACACATACGCCGTGCCCGCCACGCTCGCCGCGAATCCATCCCCAAGCCACCGCCGGGCCAGGCAATACATGCCCATACCCCCGAGGGCGAGATGACCGAAGCAGAACCACGTCAGCGACGCCGGCAACGGCAGCAGCAGATAGATCAATGAAAACGGGTAAAGGGTCATCGTGCCCCATTGCGCAAGAAACGGCGCGCCACAGTTGCTCAACGGGTTCCACAACGGCACCTCACCCCGCCAGAACGCCTCCCGATGGTAAAAGACAAACGGATAACCCAGCACGCCGTAGTCCCGGTAACAGAAGGAATCGAGACCGAGCAGGACGCGGGGGAAAACCGCAAAGAGAAGAGCCACCAGGATCAAACCAAAGCGCAGCGGCGAAAACCATTCGCCGCCTGCGTTCGTCGGCGCGGGACGAGCTTCGGCAATCATCTGCGGCGCCAGACAGCCCGGGCGCCTGCGGTGTTAACGGTGGCAGCGCCAAAAACTTAACCCGACGCTGAAGGTTGGGCCGACGCTGAAGGTCGCTCTGGGCAAAGGCCCTGTCGGGCTTGTGTGCAAGGCGAAGGAATACAGCCGTGGCCCCGCAAGTCCCTGCCGGAGCACACGCCCATCGCCCCGCCAAACGGCTCAACGCCCAAGCAGGCCCGTTTGCCAAACGGCCGCGGCGATTCACTCGATCGGCTGTCGTCGCTGGGCCCGCAACTCGGCTTTGCGGCGCTCGATGGCCACGATCTCCTCGCCGCTCACGCCGGGTTGGCCGAGACGCCGGGTCAGTGCCGCCAGTTCCCGGTCCAGTGCACTCCGGCGCAGCATCTGCACCGTCTCCCGAACCATGCGATGCAGTTGCTCCGAGGGAAGCGGTTGCGCCACGGCCGCCGTGACGAGGCTGCGGAGGCGATCATCCGGGAGCTGATCCATGAGCGCCGGCACCCCGTGCCAGGTCCCGGCGCGGTGTGTGTCCAGGCACATCTGCACGACCTGGCGCACCCCCGCGTGCTCGATCCACTGCAGGTCCAACCGCGAGGCAACCCACTCGAGGCTTTCCTCATGACTGAGAATGAAGCGCAGGAGCCAGAACTCCCGTTCCGACGGCTCGGGCAGGGGCGGCGTCTCCTCAGGCGGCGACTCGACAGATTCCGAATCACGCGCCCACACCGCCGGCTGCTGGCGACCGGTTTTCTTGAACTCAGCACGCACGGCCTCGGGCGCGACGCCGAGCCGCAGGGCGGTCTTTTGCGCATAGGTATCCGCCAGCACCGGGCTGCCGGCCTTGTTTACCGCTTCGGCCATCGCCCGGGTGACGGCCAATCGCCCGCGATCGGTCCGGATGTCATTCGTCCCGCAGAGGCGGCCAAGGTAGAAGTCGAAAAAGCCCTCCGCCTCGCCAATCAGTTGGCTGAAGGCCGCGCCTCCATGCGCTTTGATGAAGCTGTCGGGATCGTGCGGTGCGGGCACGATCGCCACCCGGATGGCCAACCCGGACGCCAGCAGGCTGTCCAGCACGCGCACCGCGGCATTTTGGCCGGCGTTGTCCGAATCGAAACAGAGCACCACCTCGTTGGTGTAGCGTTTGAGAATGCGCGCGTGATCGCTGGTAAAAGCGGTGCCCTGCGGTGCGACCACGTTGCGCGTGCCGGCCATGAAGCAGGCGATCAGATCCAGTTGTCCCTCGCAGACGACCGCAAACCCCGCCTCGAGAATGGCCCGCTTCGACTTGTCCAAACCGTAGAACACCTTGCCCTTGGTGAAAATCGGCGTCTCGGGGGAGTTCACGTACTTCGCCGTCTTCTCGTCGCCTGAAAGCACGCGGCCGCTGAAACCGATCACCCTCCCTTGCTCGTCGCAGATCGGAAACATCAAACGCCCGCGGAAGCGATCGTAGTAACGATCCGTGCCCTCCTTGCGAAGGATCAGCCCGCCCTGTTCGACCAGGGCCGGCTCGTATCCCTTGCTCCTGGCCCAGTTCACCGTGTCATCCCAGGCGTCCGGCGCGTAGCCGATGCGGAAGAGTTTCACCGCTTCGTCGCTGACCCCCCGTTGGGCCAGGTAATCCCGCGCGATCTGCGCCGCCGGATCGCGGGCCAGCGCGATCTGCCAACGCTGGGCGATCTGCTCGTGCATCTGCAGGAGCGTCTCCTTGACGTGCCGCGACTGTTGCTGGCCGGGCGCGGTCTGAAACTCCAGCGGAATTCGGGCGCGCTCGGCCAACCGGCGCACGGCTTCGATAAAGGTAAGGTTTTCGTAGTCCTGGACGAACCGGAAGACATCGCCGCCCTTGTGGCAGCCGAAGCAGTGAAAAATCTGACGGTGGGGATTGACGTTGAAACTCGGGGTTTTCTCCCGATGAAACGGGCACAACCCGACGAAATTCGCCCCAGCCCGCTTCAACGGCAGAACAGCGCCGATGACATCGACAATGTCGTTGGCGGCGCGGATTTGCTCGAGGGTCGCTGGCGGAATAAGGCCGGCCACACCTCGAAGCTGGCCAGAGCCGCCACGCAATTCAAGCGCGGTTTAGCGAAGGATGTCGCTCAAATCCCGCTCGCGAGCGCGCACGACACTGTTCTGCCGGCCGAGCCCCTTTTCCTCGGGCACCGTGCGCCGGATCAAAACGGTCGAAAGGTAGGTCCGTGCCTGTCGCCCGAGGAACGCCTGGTTGAACACCGTCTGCTGAAACTCCCCCAGGGTCGGAAAGCGCACATCACCGAAATTCTCCTGCTGGTACTTTGCGGCCGCCGCGATCTCTTCGGCCGTGTACTGCCGTGCATTGAGCAGGGCCAGGGCCGCGACGACCATGCAGGCGTAGCGCAACGCGCCCGAAGCCATGCCGAGGTAATACTCGCCGTTGCCAAACACATCGCTGCCGATGAGCTTTGCGCCCACGGCGCTGCGGATCATGGAAAAGAACAGGGCGACCGCCAGCGCGATCAAGACGTAGCTCGCCACGTAGCAGAAGAGAGTGCTGAAGACCGTCACACTGGCCAGAAACTCCCCCGCCGGCCGGTAAAAGAAACCTGCGGCCGCCACGATGCAGAGCCATTTGAGGATGTCGAGCAGTTCCTCCGACATCCCCCGCTTCCGGCCGCGAAAGATGCCAAAACCCAGGAGGCCCACGATCAACAGGTCCACCCAACTGAATGAAAAGTTGTTCATGCTCAAGACGACGCCATCAGATTTGGCATCGGCAAGCGATTGAGCCGCCTTGAACGCCGCGCCGCGAGGACCGATGCCCATTCCTCCGAAGGCCACGGGTGACCGTTGCACCGTTGCCATTCCGCGCCTCATTGGTCAGCCTCCCGCCGCATGACTCTGCCGGAACTGGCCGCCCAAGCCGCCCGATGCTTCGCCGAACGATACGGGCGCGCGCCCTGCTGGATGGTGGCCGCACCCGGCCGCGTCAACCTGATCGGCGAGCACACGGACTACAACGAGGGATTCGCCCTCCCGCTGGCCATTGAACGGCACACGGTCGTGGCGGCAGCGCCTCATGCGGAACGCCGGGCGACCGTTTTCAGCACCCACGTGAGCGACACGGTCCAGATCGACCTGGCCGCGCCAATCACCCCTTCCTTTCCCGCCTGGGCCAATTACATCCGCGGGGTCCTGGCCGGCTTTCGGCAACGCGGTCTGCCCCTGCCGGGCTTCGAGGCCGTGATCCTTTCATCAGTGCCCGCTGGCGCCGGCTTGGCCAGCAGCGCGGCTCTCGCCGTAGCCACTACCACCCTCCTCGAAGCCGTCTCCGGACACCGCCTGCAGCCGCTGCAAAAAGCTCTGCTCTGCCAGGAAGCGGAACAGAATTTCGCCGGCCTACCCTGCGGTCTGATGGATCAGTTGACCTCCGTGATGGCACGCCGCCAGGATCACCTGCTGCGGCTGGACTGCCGCACGCACGTCGCGGAACCGGTCCCGCTGACGGATGCGGATGTCTCGATCTTGATCATCAATTCCAACGTGCGGCACGAGTTGACCGGCGGCGAATATGCCGTGCGCCGCGCGCAGTGCGAGGAGGCTGCCCGCCGCCTGGCGGTGCCATCACTGCGCCACGCCAGCCTGGCTCTCCTTGAAGACGCACGGGATCGGCTCGACCCCGTTCTGTTTCGCCGGGCGCGTCATGTCGTCACCGAAAACGCGCGCACCCTCGCCGCCGCCGAAGCGCTGCGGGCGGGCCGGTGGTCGGAGGTGGGCCAATTAA
>DATLZF010000051.1:0-2875 GCA_035574135.1 Candidatus Methylomirabilota bacterium | reverse complement strand
CGTGTTGCCGTACAGGTCGCGGATGTTCTGCGGTTCCTTGCTGATGTCGAAGGCGTCCGTCGCCTCGATCTGCATGTAATAGGCCAGTTCGAAGGCCTGAATGCGCGCCTCAAGCTGCTCCTCCTTCTTGAGGTTGAGGCTGTGGACTTCGTTGAGCTGGTGAAGGAGGTCGAGCTGTTTCCGCTGCTCCTGCAGGCTGATGTAGCGGTTCTTGATGTTCTCGATGAGCCGCTCAATGTCGGTGTTCGTCGTGTTGATGGGCGTGCCCTGGTAGGCGCCGGGCAGGAATGCCGAGCGCCAGTTCTCGGAGCCGCCCGCCGGGAAACCGCCGGGCATGAGCGCGATGAAACCGGGCAGGTTCTGGTTTTCGCTGCCGAGGCCGTATGTGACCCACGAGCCGACGCTCGGCTTCACGAGCCGCAGCGACCCCGTGTTCATCATGATGCTGGCCACTTCGTGCGCCGGGATGTCCGTGTGCATCGAGCGGACCACGGCGATGTCATCGATGTGTTCGCCGATGTTTGGGAAGATTTCGGCCACTTCGAGACCGCTGCGGCCTTTGGCTTCGAAGCGAATGGGCGACGGCCAAGCCACGCCGCCGATGTCCGGCAGCGGCTTGCCATCGTAACGCTGCAGCGCCGGCTTCGGATCCCACGTGTCCACGTGCGAAGGCGCGCCGCTGGCGAAAAGGTGGATGACACGCTGGGCTTTGGCTTGGAAATGGGGCTTCTTCGGGGCGAGCGGAGAAAGACTGGCAGCCGCCCGGGCGTCCGGCACCAGATGGGGGGCCAGCAGGCCGGCCAGGCCGAGGGTGCCAAAACCAGTGCCAAACCGGTTCAGGAACTGGCGGCGGGTCAAGAAGAAGTCCTCTGGGCGAGGGCTGTGTTCCTCCACGAATTGACTGTTCATACGCAACGACGGCTTGTTTGGTTGGGTTTTGGTTGAGGCCGGGTTTCCCGAGCGCCATACACCATGACCCTGATTAACGCACGGCTTGCCCGACATTTGGCCGAATGTAGCATCCAAACCTCTTGAGGCAACCCGTTTTTTGCCAGCCACGGTTGGCAAATCGTGGATGGGAGGGGCAACACGCCTCAGAAGCCCCTTCCATCCTTGATGTCGCCTGCTCTCTTGGCGATAACACGGCCGTCTTTATGAAACGCCTCGTTGCCATTGCCGCCTTCCTGTTCATTGGCTCGCAAGGCGCGCTCCCCGCCGCCAATGACGTTCCGCCCCGCACCGGCTTCGATTTTCCCATTTACACGAACAAGCCTGCCGGACGGCAGGTCAGCGGCCAGCACGCGCCCGCCACCACACCCGCCCTGTCGCCGCAGGAGGCGCAGGCGAAGTTCACGTTGCCCGAAGGCTTCGAAATCCGCCTCTTCGCCGCCGAACCGATGGTCGTGAATCCCGTGACGATGACCTGGGACGAGCGCGGCCGGCTTTGGGTGCTGGAGCTTTACGAGTATCCGCTGGGCGCCCCCAAGGGTGAAAAGCCGCGCGACCGCATCAAGATTCTCGAAGACACCGACGCGGATGGTCGCGCGGACAAGGTCCACGTCTGGGCCGACGGCTTGAACCTCGCCACCGGCCTGTTGCTCGGCAACGGCGGCGCGTATGTCGGCCAGGCGCCGCACCTGTTGTTCCTCGAAGACACGAACGGCGACGACAAAGCCGACAAACAGACGGTGCTGCTCACCGGTTTTGGCCTTGAAGACCGGCATGAACTGCTCAACGGCTTCACCTGGGGGCCGGACGGCCAGCTTTACATGACGCACGGCGTGTTCACGCATTCGACGGTGAAGGACCCGGCCAAGCCCAACGATCCCGGCGTGTACATGAACGCCGCCGTCGCGCGCTTCCATCCGCGCACGAAACGCTTCGAGGTCTATGCCGACGGCACGAGCAATCCCTGGGGCGTGGACTTCGACCGCTACGGCAACGCCTTCGTCAGCGCGTGCGTGATTGATCACCTGTTCCATCTCGCGCCCGGCGGCATCTACGTGCGGCAGGGCGGCCAGCCGGGCCATCCCTACAGCTACGGGCTGCTGCCGAGCATCGTGGATCACCGGCATCACATGGCGGCGTATTGCGGCGTGCAGGTGTATGAGGGCGACCAGTTCCCGGCGGAACATCGCGGCACGGTGCTCATGGGCAACATCCACGACAACGCCATCCATCAGGACGCGCTCACGCCGAACGGCTCGACCTTCAAGGCCAGCCACAAGCAGGACCTCGTCCGCGCAAACGACGGGTGGTTCATGCCCACCAGCACGCTGGTCGGCCCGGACGGCGCCGTGTGGATCAGCGATTGGTATGACAAGTATCCCTGCTACCAGAATGCGCGCGCCGATCCCGACGGCGTGGACCGCGAGCACGGCCGCATCTGGCGCGTCGTGTGGACGGGCAAGGAAAGAGGCAAGCCCGTGCCGAGCCGGCCGGAAAAGGACATGGACCTGGCAAAGGCCGATTCTGGACAATTGCTTCAGCTTCTCAATCACTCGAACATCTGGCAGCGGAAGGAGGCTCAAAGGCTCTTGAAAGAAATGCCGGAGCGCGCGTTGTCATCGCTTATGGCGGTTGTGTCGAACCCTGGCGAAACGGTTCAATCCCGGCTTTCAGCGCTCTGGACGCTGCATTCACCAAATATGATTACCGGAGGCATATGGGAAAGGCTCGCCACGGAAAAGGAAGCTCCCTTGCGCATGTGGACGGCGCGCTTGATTGGCGAACAGCACGACACTTCGGAAGCAGCTTTGAAAACGCTTGCCCGGTTGGCCGGTGACAAGGAGCCGACCGTCCGCCTCGCAGTGGCCACAGCGTTGCGCCAGTTCACGTCCGGTTCGCTGACCGTCAACACGCCGCCCTTGAAGGT
>DATLZF010000050.1:0-2870 GCA_035574135.1 Candidatus Methylomirabilota bacterium | reverse complement strand
CCCGCCGGTCCGCTTCAGGCCGGCAGCCAGTCGATCGCACTGCCCCCATTCGAGCGATACGTCGGCGATTTCGCGGAGCTGGCCGCCGCCGTTCGGCAGGAAAAACCCCTGCGCATTTCGCTCAACGAGGAATTACTCGTGCACGAGTGGCTGCTCCGCGCCTGCCGGATGGCCTGAGAGTTCCGAGGCGGAAGGCGGGATCGGTGAACAAGAAGATATCCCGACTCTCCGAGGTCGCCCACAGTCCCTCCGGGCCAAAGGCGCAGCCCTCCATACGATCGGATTCGCATGTGACGAAGATACGGGGACGGGATTGACTTCGATTTCCGCCCGCCTGACGGGGCCGCCAGAACGGTGTCCCGCAGCAGCGGGGAGAGGATCACCCGCCTGCCCCCTGCGGTGGAGCGGCTTCTCCGGCCAGTTTGCGGTAGAGGGTCGCCAGGCTGATCCCGAGCAACTCCGCCGCCTTTTCCTTGTCGCCGTCGGTCTGTGCCAGCACCCGGTTCAAATAACTCAGCTCCTGCTCGCGGAGAAAGTCCTTCAACGGTTCGATGCGTGACGTGGCTGGACCGGTCGTTGCCGCAGGAGAGGCGACGAGGGCCGCCGGGCGGTCGGGAAGGGGGTACAAATCGGGAACCGCGTTCCCGGCCGGCTACGTGATCGTCCTCGAGGGCTGCGGATGTCGAGCAGGCGACGCGCACGGCGGCGGGCAGGTCGCTGAGCTGGATCACGTTGTCCTCGCACAGGGTGGCGGCGCGTTCGAGGGCGTTCTCGAGTTCGCGGACGTTTCCCGGCCACGAGTAGGCGCTCAACGCCGCCATGGCCGCGCGGGTGATCTGCACCGGCGCGCCTGTGCGGGGGCACACCTTGCGCCGGAGAAAATGCGCAGCCAGCAACGGCACGTCCTCGATCCGTTCCCGCAATGCCGGCAATGCGATCGGGATCACGTTGAGCCGGTAGTAGAGGTCTTCGCGGAAGGTCCCCTCCTTGATCTTCCGTTCGAGCGGCTCGTTGGTGGCGGCGAGCACGCGCACGTTGACACAGACGGGCAGGTTCTCGCCCACGCGACGCACCTCCTTGTCCTGCAACACACGCAGCAGGCGGCTTTGCAGCATCATCGGCATCGACCCCACCTCGTCGAGAAAAATGGTGCCGCCATCGGCCTCTTGGAAAAGGCCCTTCTTGTCCGCAATGGCACCGGTGAAGGCTCCTTTGCGGTGACCGAACAGCTCGGATTCGAGAAGATTCTCGGGCAGCGCCGCGCAATTAACCGGAATGAAGGGGGCGAATTGCCGGCGGCTGTTGAAGTGCAGGGCCCGGGCCACCAGTTCCTTGCCCGTGCCGCTTTCGCCGAGGATGAGGATCGTGCTGTCCGTATCCGCCACCCGCTCGATCATCCGGAACACCGCCTGCATGCTCGGCGCCGTACCGATGATCTGGTTGAACGTGTACTTCTCTTTGAGCTGCTTGCGCAGGTAGATGTTTTCGGAGACGGCTTCGTTGTAGGAAAGCGCCCGCTGTGTGCAGAGCTTGAACTCGGCGAGCTTGAAGGGCTTCTCCAGGTAGTCGTAGGCACCCTTTTTCATGGCCTCCACCGCGCTGCCGATGGTGCCGAAGCCGGTGATGACGATGACCTCGGCGGGCGGGTTCAGAGAACGTGCCTTTTGCAGGATGTCGAGGCCCTGGCAGCGCGACTTTTCAAGATACAGATCAGTGATGACGAGCTCGGGCATCTGCGCCTCGAGGGCTTCGAGGGCGGCGTTGCCGTTGTGAAAGGGGAAGACCTCGTGGCCGTCCGAGCGCAGCGACTCCGTCACCATCTGCACCATGGTGGCTTCGTCATCGACCACGAAGATTCTGGCCATGCGCTGGTTGTAGGACAGAAACCGGACAAGCGGCAAGCCGCGATTCGGCTCTGCGAATGAAGCGCGGTTCACCGCCGCCGCGTGCGTCGTCGTCCGCAACGGCAATCCCCGTCGCAGCGCACGGGCCCGGGCAACCGGACCCCACGCCCGAACCCACCTGTGCCCCGGCCGGCGGAAGGCCAGGCATCTTTCGAGCCCGGCTCAGGGCCGTGGTCAGGCCGGAGCGCATGGCGGGCGGGGGCGACCTTGACACTCGCAGAGCGCAAAAATAACAATCCGCCCTCGGTGTCGGGGACTTGCGAGCCGGCCCGAACGCGCTGCCAACGTATGCTCTTGTCATGAACCGATCCCCCCGCCTGGCTCAATGCCTTTCCTTTCTCGGTGCTGCACTCGTTCTGGGTGCAGTGCTGGCCGTGTTGTTCAGCGGCAGCTTCAAGAGCGAGCAGGTGCTCTTTTCGAATGATGGCCCGTTGGGGGTGGCGCATTCCGAGGCGCTGAAGCTGCCAGACGCCTTTCGCGGCTTTTGGATGGACCTTTACTGGCTTGGTGGCAACGGCGCGCACTCGCCCGCCAGTATCACGTACCTGTTCCTTTGGTGTCTCGGGCCGGTGGGCTACGCGAAGTTTTATGCAGCGCTGGCGTGTCTGGTCCTCGGGTTGAGCGCGTGGATTTTCTTTCGCACGCTGGGGCTGAATGGCGGTCTGGCCGTCGTGGCGGCGCTGGGAGCGTCGTTGAACTCAAACTTCTTCTCGAATACGTGCTGGGGTCTCGGCACGCGGTCGCTCGCGCTGGCGTGTGTGTTCCTCGCCCTGGCCGCCCTGAGCGCGCGACGGGTGGGCCATCCGTGGCTCAATGCCGTCCTGGCCGGCCTGGCCACGGGCATGGGCGTGGTGGAAGGGGCGGACAACGGGGTCATCTTCAGCCTGTTCATTGCGGCGTTTGTGTTGTGGCAGGCCTGTGTGGAGCGTCAACCGGCCCGCCTGCTGGCGTGCTGGCCCGCGCTGG
>DATLZF010000049.1:0-5634 GCA_035574135.1 Candidatus Methylomirabilota bacterium | reverse complement strand
ATCCGTGGTTGCGTCAGTATCCGGAACAGCTACGGCATCTCCATTGGCAGTTCCACAAACTGTATCGTCGAGGAAAACATCTCCGGCCTCCACACCGTGGATGCTCTGACGGTGACGTGGCGATCCCGTGGCATCGTCATCCGACGGAATTACATTTTCGACAACTGGGACAGCCGTCACCCGGATGGCTTCCAGACCTATCGCGATGTGCGCGGGCTGACGCTGGAGGCGAACGTCTTTCTCAATGTCGGCCAGGGCTGGCAGTGCCAGGAGACGCAGGATGGCATCATCGTGAACAATATCTGGGCCGGCATCCATTGGCCCAACGCGATCAGTTGCAGTCTTCGGAAGAGCGAAATGGGCGTAACCAACTTGAACCTGCGCTTTACCAACAACACTTTTTACGGTGGCGTCGTGCTCACCGGTGGGGAGAGCCGTTTTCATGGCAATGTGACTGTGCCTCCGGCCTTGGGCGGCTGCCCGGGCGGCCCCCCGATTTCCAGCGATCACAACCTGGTGTGGACCGACCAGACCCACTGGTTTCGTTGGGTCGATCGGTTGGGCAAGCCCGCGAAATCTGCCAGTCTCGCCGCGTATCAGCGCGCAACGGGAGACAACCCCAACTCCCGGTTCGTCCGGCCGGAGTTTCGCAACGGCCCGATCCTTTGGCGCACGCTGTTTCAGCGACGCGGAGGCCAAGACGTGAAGTCTGAGCGGGAGCGGCTCTTCGTGGGCGATCTGGACGGCTTCGCGGTCGGCCATTGGGTGGAGGTGGATTGCGACGGTGTGCCGCGCCGCATCACGGCTATGCGGGACGGCTACATCACCGTTGATCCGCCATGCGAAAAGCTGCCGATGGGTAGCCTCTCCTTTGTCTGGAACTGGGGCAGTAATCGTGACTTTCGGAAAGATCTCCGGTTGAGGGAGGCCGGGTCTGACGGCTTGAAGGCGGGGTCGAATGTCAACATTCAGGACTATGCGGCCGGAGACTTTGACGGTGATGGCCGGCCCGAAGTTCCGGTCCTGTATGCGGATTGGTTCGGGAGCCACCCCTTGTTGCGGCAGCACGGCACCCACCGATGAGGGCACCACGTCCGCGTTGTAACCCGCTGTGAGTTCGCTTCGTCTCGGAACGGATCCCCGTTTGACCTCGCCGTGGATACGGGCGTATAAGCACGCGATCCGTTGGGTAGAGTCCGCTAGCCGCCGAGCTGCCCGGCGCGATGGTTGCGGCATGGAAGCCGCTAAAGGCTGCGAAGTATGCGTAGAGTCGTAATGAAGCTTGCGACCGTTCTGGTCGTTTCGTGGACCGGTCCGGCCGGGGCGGCCAATTGGTATGTCAATTCCGGCGCTTCGGGCAGCGCGAACGGCACCTCTTGGGCCAACGCTTGGGTCCGCCCCTCGGATGTTGTGTGGGGCGCGTCCGGCGTGAAAGCGGGAGACACCCTGTTCATCTCCGGCGGCAGCGTCTCACGTGTTTACACCAACGGCCTGACGGTCGGGGCCAGCGGCGCCGCCGGCAGTCCTATTACGATTCGCGTCGGACAGGAGGCCGGGCACAACGGCGTGGCCGTGCTGCCGGCCATCGGCATCGGCGTGCGGCAACACATCGTGGTCGATGGCGCCAGGAATCCGTCGTTCGCTCCTCCCGTGAGCGTCTGGGACATTGACCGAATCACGAACAACATCGGCATCAAGGTGGCGAACCCGACCAGTTCCGGCGTGTTCATCAGCGGCGCCGGTGGAGAGAACAACACGGTGCGCTGGGTCGAAGTGGGGCCGGTCGGCACCACGAACAACATCGGGGATATTCATGGCATCCAGTTGCTCAACCTGCCGGTCATGAACAATCTCCTGATCGAGTACTGCTGGATCCACGACATTCAGAACGACGGCGTGAACCTGAACATGGTGACCCAGAATCCGGACGATTGGGACGCCCTGCGCGTCCGCTGGTGTATCATCGAGCGCACCGGCGACGACGGCGTCCAAAGCGTGCGCAACGGCTTTACCCTCTCCCACTGTTTCCTGCGGGATCACTACCAGGGCCTCTACAATGGGCATCCCGACCAGTTGCAATTGTCCGGCATCTCCAGCGGATATCTGAAGGTGGTCAACAACATCTTCCGCAACAAGGCCAACTCGTTGATCATCGGTGAGCAGTATGTCACCGAAGGAGGAGTCCTCGGGCCGATGTTGATCGCGGGGAATGTCTTCTACAACACGCGTGATTGGATTTACAAGAGCATCCAGGCCTACGGCGCGACCTTCGATGCGTGGCGTCCCAACAACGACATCAGCGTCAACCAGGCCACTTGGAACGAATTGTTCGTCCTCAACAACACGGTCTATTTTCAGTCCACAGTTCCGTTGAAAATCGGGCGTGCCAATCCCAGCGGCAACACGCGCAGCGTATGGAGGCTTGTGGTGACCAATAGCGCCGTGCGGAACAATCTCCTTGTGGATTGCGGCTACAACGCCCAGCAACCCGTCCCGATCAGCGTCGGCGGAGTGATCGATGCCACCAACGGGATGTTCTACAATGCAGCCAGTTTTCCATTGACTCACAACGTGATTGCAGGTGCCAATACGCGTGTGTCTTGGGGGGGTGCCATCTACCCCAGCGGCGAAGCTTTGACTGCCGCAACCGGTCTTCCAGGCAACTCCTCGGTGATGCCTCTGCTCAGTTCAACGAACGCGTATGACTTCCGTCTGCGCAGTTCCGACACAGTGGCGCGCGATCGCGGCTTCAACCTGGCTTCGCTCACGAACCGTTTCCCCGAATTGATGTACGATCTTTGGGGTAATCGTCGCGGTTACAGCAACGGCTGGGACATCGGCGCCTATGAATACGACGCTGGCGGTCCCACCGGAGGAGGGTCCGGCGGCTCTGATGGCACGAACATCATCACCTCCGGTCTGTTGGTCCGTCTTGCCTTCGACGATGCCCTGACGGATGGCCAAGCCACGGATTCCTCCGGCGGTTCAAACCATGGCGTGCGGTTCGGACACCAGTCCGCTCCGACCAACTGGCCGGTGTCGATCACTTATACCAATCCGGTTACGGGCGAGGTGGGGACGGCCGCGCGCTTTCGCTGGTATCCCGGTAACGGCTGGGGACTCTACTCGCGTTCGGGGGACTACGTGGCCATCACGAATCTTGATGCCGGCGGTCTCCGGACGCTCGACCGGGCGACGGTTCTGCTCTGGGTCAAGCGGAACCCGGCTCCGGATGGCGACGGGGACGGTCTGATCGAATGGTCCGAGGACCAGGGGCGCTACATTAGCGGCGGCTACGGTTACAGCGGAGCGTGGACGGTGGGCATGTTCACTGACGTGGGGGCGCCCTACTCCTACGTGCGGGTTTACACCAACAATAGCGCCTCCGCGGACACGTATGTGGGCTTCGGTGCGGGCACCCGTGTCGTGACCGGTGGCAACGTCGTCGAAGGCTCGACGCCCTGGATGTTTCTCGCTTTTACTTGGGATCGTGGCACCCTGCGCACCTATTTTGCCGGCACCAACGTGGCGACGGCCATCCTCCCGATCACGAACCTGACCGTGCGCGGTCCGGGCGGCAGCATGAGTACCGGTTTCCTCGCTCTCGGCTGTGATTCCCACAACGGCAATCCCTGGCTCACCCCCAACGACGATACCGGCGAGCAGTACCCCAACCACGCCTGGTTTAATGGCGAGCTGGATGACGTCCGGATCTACAATCGTCCACTGTCCGACGCCGAGATTTTGTCGATCTACAACGGCACCGAGGATGGCCAGGGTGGCGGTGGGCCCGATCCCGTGCCGCCGCGCAAAGTGCAGGGGGTGCGCGCCAGCAGCCCCTAGCCGCGTTGCCGTCCTCAGCGTCGCTCGGGGGGCGTGCGGTGCCTTGTTGTTCCGGTTGGTGACCGGGCGGCAGCCACGCTTCCCCCTCAGAGAATTATCGATGAGTTCCGCCTACGTCGTCATCACTCCTGTTCGCAATGAGGCGCGATTTCTGCCGCTCACGGTGAAATCTCTCCGCGCACAGACGCTCAAGCCGGTGCGCTGGGTGATCGTGGACGACGGTTCCACAGATCAAACCCTTGCCATCGCCGAGGAGGCGGCGCGGTCCGAGCCGTGGATTCAAGTCGTCCGTCGCGGGGATCGTGGGTTCCGTCTCTCCGGACAGGGCGTGGTCGAGGCGTTCTACGACGGCTACAGACGGGTGGAACAAGAGCCGTGGGAGTTCATCTCGAAATTCGATGGCGATCTCTCCTTCGACCCGGACTATTTCGAGCGCTGTTTGGCCGAATTTGTGTCCGATCCCCGACTCGGCATTGGTGGCGGCATGTGCTGCGCGGAGGTCGAGGGCCGGCGGGTTCCGGAGTTTCCGGGAGATCCCCCCTTTCATGTGCGCGGCCCCACGAAGATTTACCGGCGGGCCTGTTGGGAGCAGATCGGGGGATTGCCGAGTGTGGCCGGTTGGGATGGCATTGATGAACTCAAGGCCAACATGCTCGGCTGGCGCACTCGCACCTTTCGCGACGTGCTCATCACGCACCACCGGCCCACCGGCAGCGCGGACGGGGTCTGGAAGAATCAGGCCAAGTTCGGGCGCGCCAACTTCATCATGGGCTACCATCCTCTTTTCATGGCGGCCAAATTGTGCAAGCGCGTTTTTCACCGGCCGTATGTCATCGGGGCGGCGGGCATGGCCTGGGGTTACATCGGGGCCTGGCTGCGCGGCGTGCGACAGATCGATGACCCGGCGCTCATCCGCTTCGTGCGCGAGGAGCAATTGAAAACCCTCCGCGGTCAGGAGAGCATCTGGCGTCCGGCGCGCCAGCCGGCGGGGATTTCTTCATGAGCGAACTCTTCGTCGATCTGCGGCCGGCATCTCGCCGCGCCGCCGCGGAGGACGTAACGGGCGCGATGGAATCGCTCGTCGAGGGGCTGCGGGCGGAGGCGTTCGAGACGCCGCACTGTCTTGCCGTTGTGGGCCGGGTGGACCGGGCCGATCTGTGGGGACCGTATCGCAGTCCCGACGGCCGGCTCCTCGTTGCGCTGGGCGGCCGGCTGGCCTTCGAGGAAAAGGAATGGCAGGAGGCCGAAGCGATGCCCGGCGATGGTGGGTTGGCGTGCAAGGCCGTGGCGTTCGCTTATCAACGGGAGGGCGCCGGTGCCTTTGGGAGGTTGAACGGGAACTTTGGCGTGTTCGTGCACGACGACGTGCGCCGCTGCTGTTACCTGGCCACGGATCGCTTCGGGGCCTTCTTGCTTTACGGCGTGACCACGCCGGATCGTGGGCCGGTGTTCGGATCCCATCCGGATCTGGTCGCGCGTTTCACTGGTTGCACGGATCGACTGGATCGAACCTCCATGGCCGAGTTCCTTCAATCCGGGCGGCTGACGTTTCCGTTTACCCACTACGAGTCGGTGCGCAGCCAGGAGTTTGGTGTCGCGTACCGGTTCGACCTGGCAGAGGAGGGAGCCCGGCCGGCGGGCCGCGAGTCCTTCTGGGAATGGCGTTTTGCCGGCGGCGAACGGGCCGATGAGGAGGAACTGGCCGGCGCCCTGGCCACGGCGTTTCAAAATGCCGTGCGCCGCCGAAGCCTGACGCGACTCGGCCGTGCGGGGATCGGGTTGAGCGGCGGG
>DATLZF010000048.1:0-2316 GCA_035574135.1 Candidatus Methylomirabilota bacterium | reverse complement strand
GGTCCTTCGGTACGTTCAACCGCATCGTCGGCGGGTTCTGCCCCAGCGAACTGGCGCCGCGGTAGCGCAGGCCGCAGTTGTGTCTCACCTCCACGCCGGTGCCATCCACCACCACCAGCGTGGCGTTGCGTTCGTTGTCAGGATCGCG
The DNA here is from genome assembly GCA_035574135.1 of Candidatus Methylomirabilota bacterium. Lineage (GTDB taxonomy): Bacteria > Verrucomicrobiota > Verrucomicrobiia > Limisphaerales > DATLZF01 > DATLZF01. The sequence goes on along the minus strand of DATLZF010000048.1, from coordinate 2,168 downwards.
GCCACCGTTGACGAAGATGTCGCGTTCGGTGCCGGTCATGATCACTCGCACGATTGGCTGCGAGCCGGTGTAAACCTCGTCGTCCACCTGCAAGAGGGCGTTGGCCGTCTGCCCCTCCGAAGTGGTGGCCGGCCAGGTGCGGACGCGCCCGCCTGCGTCCGTGGCCTCGACGTAGTACTCGATCACCGTGCCCGCAGGATGGGCGGGCAACACTGCGGTAAAGAGACCGTCGCCAGACGCACCGTCACCCTCGGTGCCGTTGTCGAGCATGGGCGCGCTCAGGAAGGCGCCGGGCCCGGTCCCGGTGTGGTCGCGATAGCGCAAGGAGACGGCGAGTCCGTTGGTCTGCTCGTCCACAATCTGCGCCGTGAAGGTGATGGCATCAGCGGAACGCGGCACCGCCGGGAAATGCCTGGTCTGAAGGACGAGCGGAGCAATGTTGTTCGTGTCATTCGAGTTCCGGACGCCCGGCGTTCCCTGCGCCACGAGGCTGGGCTTCCAGTTCTGGCCGTTGTTCGCCGGCATCGCGGGGTTGCAAAGCTCCATGGACCGTGCGCCCCCGCTGCCCACCGGCACGCCATCGGCCGTGGCCAGCCAGATCCAGCCGCCCCCGCCCGAGCGCGTGCGCACGGCCCAGTCGCCCTCGTCCGCATACGCCACGCTGTCCACATTGTTGCCCTCGGCGTCTTCGATTTCGACCTCCTCGCCCTGATTGCTCAAGGTGCCGCGCCAGCCGCCGATCACGTTGGTCACGCCGGGATACTTGGCGGAAAACGCCGCCACGTCGGCCGCCACCACCAGGTAGGCGCCCGTGGCCAGGGTTATCGCGGGAAAATCGAAGCTCACGCCACGGCTGATCCGCCAGCCGGTCAGGTTCACCGGGTTGGTGCCGCGGTTGTAAATCTCGATATACTCGGTGGCGGTCGCCTCCGGCACCGGATGGTACATGATCTCGCTGATCACGATGGCGGAGGGGTTCAGGTTGGTGTTCAGGGTGTAGTTCCACGAGCCGCCCGCGAAGGCATTTTGTGCCGCGGCGTAATCCCGAATGCCGTGCCCGGCTGCCCAAGCCACCGTCACGTTGCCGCTGGCGGGCTGCGCAAAGCGGAACCGAAACGGTCCCGCGCCCGCGCCTGTTACCTCCGTCGCCGCCACACCATTGATCCGCAGATCGGCCGCCTGCAGATTGGCGACCGGCTCGCTGAAGGTGATCTCGATTTCGTCGAGCGACTTCACGGTCGCCCCGGCGACCGGCTCGATCCGAACGACGGTCGGCGCCACGTTGTCCACCAGGTTGTACTGCCATCGCGCCCCGGCTCCCGCCGGGTCGAAGGGCTTGGGGGGGGACTCCCGATCGACAATGCCGGCGCCCGGCGCGAAACTCACCTGCAGCACACCTTCCATCGGCGGAGCGAAGGAGAAGACGTAGGTGGCGTCGGCTCCGGAGACGGCCGTGGCCGGCACCCCGTTTAGCAACAGATCCGCGGCCTCCACCCCGTCCACCGGCTCGCTGAAGGTGACCGTCACGTTGGTCAGGCCGTTGACGGTGCCGGGCGCCGGGCTCTGGGACTGCACCGTGGGCGCCGTGGAAGGCTGCACAAACACGTTCACCACGGCCGAAGTGGCGGTGATGCCGAAATTGTCGTGCGCGACGGCCCGCAAGGCATAGTTGCCGAGCGGCACGCTGGACCAAAAGAAGCTGTAGGGCGCGACTGCGTCTTCGCCGAGCTTGGTTTCACCCGCGAAGAACTCGACCCGGGCCACCGAGCCATCGGAATCGGTGGCGGACGCGTTGATCGTGATGTCCGCCGGCTCCGTGAAGAGCGAGTTGTTGCCCGGGCTGGTGATGGCCACGGTCGGCGGGTTGTTGACGATGGCACCCGTGTTCCCGATGAGCTCAAGGTCGAAGCTCAGGTCCGAACTGTTCAGGGTGGCGTTGTGGATCTCGACCTGCACCACGTTGTCACCCGCCTGGAGCACCGAAACAGGCACGTTGTTGGTGTGGTAATTGGACGTCTCGTCCTGGGGCGGCACATTGCCCGCTGCCAGGGTGCTGAATGAGATCGGCCCCTGCGGCATGTTGCTGCGAAACACCTCCACGCCGTTGATGTAAACGACGCCACCGTCGTCCCGCAACAGGCGGACGGTCAGGAAGGAGTAACCGGATG
>DATLZF010000047.1:0-3927 GCA_035574135.1 Candidatus Methylomirabilota bacterium | reverse complement strand
CCGCCCGGCCACCGGGCTTTGCCAGCCCACGGCCGCCGCGAGCTTGGGCGAGGGATGAATCGCCACGCTGTGCGGCTTCATGTTGCCGGGGATGCGCACATGCTGGTCGGAGGAATTGGCGGCGAGGTTCGGCGTGCCGCTCGGACCCCAGCCGGAGATGAAGGCGTAGCCGTTGGCGTTGGAGTAGGTGGTGGTGAAGTGGCCTTCAATTTTCGCCGGCCCAAACACGCCGATGCCGAGGTAATTCAACCACGCGGCCAGCGCGTCGGCTTCGACGCCGTGGACCCGGGCCAGCTCGGCCACGTTCGTCCTGCCGGAGTCGGCCTCGGCGGCTGCCGCGAGATACTTCGCCGTGCTGGCGAGCGTGCGCTCCCGGCGCGCGGACAACTCGCGGCTCACCTCGCGGACATCGCGCAGCAACAGCGGCGGTTGGCCGGGCGCGACTAGGCGCGGCTGTTCCCAGACCACGAAATCGCCCGCGTTGCCATCGCCCGCATCGGACGCGCTCAAATACAGGGTCACTTCGCCAGCGTCGGCCGAGGCGGGCAACTTGAGCTTCACCTCCTGCTTCGCTTGGAGCGGCGTCAACGGCTCCATCCATGCCGTCGGCCCGCCCTTCTTGCCGATGTGGCCGACGGAATTGAATTTCCAGAGCACGTGCTGCCACCGGGAAATCTCCTTCGCCAGAGCCGCGGCGTCGCCGGGCTTGGCGGCGCGCCAGCGGGCGCGGATGGGATCGAGCAGCAGATTCGGACGCCTGCCGTTCAACGTCGTTCGCAGCGTTTGGAGATACTTTGCGCTCAAGCCCGGCGGGACTCCTGTGGACTTGCGCCTGACTGCCGAACGTTCTTCCAAAAGTTCCTCCAGATACTTGTCCAGCGGCAGCACGCCGCCGTCCTTGGTGTCGAAACGGATGCCCTGCAAATTCACCGAAGTGCCGCCGCCCTGGTCGGTGAACTGGCCGTAGATGCCGCGAATCTCGGCGAGCCATTGCTCCGTCCAGTCGCGCCGCGTGGTGTGGGGCGAGAACCGGATGCCATCCGGCAGCAACACCGCGTGGGCGGCGACATCCTTGGCGGCATCGAGATACTTGGTCACCAGCGCCGGCGACATGACGAGCGAATGGCCGACGTTCATGAAACCCTCGCCCGAGGCGGAGTCCGCCGGAAACTCCCTGGCCGGATCGAGCGACGCCACGCCCGTGAGGTCGCGGATGGTGTAAGTGTATTCGGCGTTGTTCACGCGGCGGAGGACGACGGGCCCGGGATCGCCCGCGCGCTGGCGGGCGGCTTCATCGAGGGCGTGGCTCACCCAGTCCAGCAGCCGCTGGCGCTCGGCGGGCGTGGGCTGCGGCTTGTCCTTGGGCGGCATTTCGCCGAGGGCAATCTGTTCCGCGACGCCCTGCCAGACCCTGGGGTGTTTCATCACCTCGGCGAGCGAGGAGAAGCGTTCGAGGTCGAGGTCGCCCTTGTGCTTTTGCGTCGAGTGACACTCCAGACAGTATTCCTGCAGCACGGGGCGCACGACTGCGGAGTAATCGCGCTGGAGCGATCGGATGGACGCTGCGTGGGCACCCAAGGCCAACAAGGATGCTCCGGCCAGGAAACCACCGGCTTTGCACAGGCCCTCGCAAAACCGCGCCAAACCACGTCGAGGAAAGGCCACGAAGCATGACGGGCCTCCGACAGACAGGATGGTACTGAAGGAAGATTGTCGGTCGATCGGGCGCCAGCCGATATCTCGCTCGCGCAGACGGGGTTTGAGAGTTGTCGTTATGGTCATGCCAGCGACCGTTTGACGCCTCGTCCGACCACATCCATCAGTCGAAGATCGACCGCTCTGCCGTACCGTCGCGCCCAGGCGATCAATGCCCGACGGGCGGCGAAAGCAGGCCAAAGCGCCGATGGCGCGCTGCCAGTTGATGGACAGCCTCGATCGCGCCGCGCGATGCGGCGCCGTTCAGTGCGTCTCTCGTGCCCGCGACCACCGGTAGTTTCGTTGCACTCCAGGCCGCTCCGCAAGTGGACAGTCTGCGGGTCGTGGGCTATATGCACAGGCAAATGCCGACATCGCGCCGCCGCCGCCGTTCGATCGCCCCCGCGTTCCCGCCATGACCGATCTACCCGCCCTCACCCGCCGCCGGTTCATCAAGATTTTCTCGGTAGGCTCTGTTGCGTCCACATTCGGCGGCAGGCTCTGGGCCGCCGGGGTGGTCGGGGAAGTACAGCCCGCCGCCGCCGGCCATCCGGGCATGCTAACCCTCCGAGTCAGCGACTATCCGGCCCTCGCCGAAGAGGGCGGCTCGGTGCGGCTGAGCGTGAACCCGATCAACATCAATGACAACATGCCTGCGGGCTTCTTTTACCCGATCCTCATCAACCGCGGCGAAGGCGGCGAGTTCTTCGTGCTGGATGCGGAATGCACCCACGCGAGGTGCGTGGTGGAAGCGTACGATCGAGACTTCGGCGTCATGGCGTGCCCGTGTCATCAATCGCTCTATTACATCGATGGCACCCTGGCCGCCCCCGCCGAGAACGGCAGCCCTGATCAACCCCCGTTGCGGCGCCTCGACTTTACCTACGACGGGGCCGACCGGCTGGTCATCCGCGTGCCCGGACTCGGCTACACCGTGCAGGGCAGCGCACTGGAAACCGCCGCCGGCCCTCGCTTGCGGCTCCGGTTCGACACCTTCCCCAATGCCCGCTATCAGGTACACTTTCGCCCCACCGCCGCGGTGCCGTGGCAACAGGTTCCTTTCGCCCTGACCGAGACCGGCCCCGTGGACCAGCTCGAACTGGTGGGCAACGGCCGGCCCCGCAGCGTCCAGGTGCCACGAACGTTGACCAAGGGGTTTTACGCCGTGGCCATTCGGCTGCTCGACCTGACCTGACCGGGAACTCATGCTCCCGCTCAAGCCTCTTGGATTGCTCTCGCCAGCGGCTTGCGGATGAAGGCCCCCGGCCGGGCGGTTCGTTCTACGCTGTCCGCTGCCATGTTTACCGCGCCCCTCGCGCTGCGGCCGCCAGTTTTTCCCGGGTGAGCGCCACGCGCGTCCGAAGCAATTCGCTGTTTTCCTTGTCCCTGGCCGCCAGTTCCCGTTCGAGTTCCGCGATCCGTTCCTCGTAAGCGCGCAGCCGCGCGGTCAGCGGAGCGTGCAAGGCGTCAAGACGTCGCTCCAGTTCCGCCACGTCCTCCTCCGCCAAGCGCCGCGCCTCTTGCATTCGCGATCGCTCCGCAACAAGGGTCTGAACAAACTGATGCCCCAGGATCGGGGCCAGTCCCGCCTTGACCACGGCACCGAGTCGCTCCGCACGGCGCTCGGCAGCCAAGGCGCGCCCGCGCCACGAGGTCTCGCCGTCGTCCATGATGAGCACGGCACTGCGGCTCTGCGGGATTGCCGACCCGGACCGGCGCCGGCTGACCCAGCCCAAGCCCATCGTGGCGCTGACACCCGCCACCACGACCAGAACCACAGCCGGCCCAAGGAAATCGCGCTTTCGCTCCGTCTGCGAAGGCGCGGCCACCCGAACGAGGACCGGGCCCGGCGCCGGTGCCGGCGTCGTGCGCACCGGTTCAATCGGCTTCGGCTCTTCGTCCCTCCGGCGCCATGACATTTCGCGAAGCGCTCGCGCCGCCTTCTCATCGACGATCTGTCCCTTCCTGACCAGGACGGCGCCGGCTTCATAGCGGTCCACGGCGTAAATCATCTCGATCCGCCGTTCGTGCCATCGGCGAGTGGTTTCGGGATCCGGGGCACAATTCACGGTCAACAACCCCACCAGAAAGGTCCCCACTCGCGCGTCGGCACCGGGAAACAGGCGCGCCCATTCACGGCGCGCGCGGGTGGGCGTCCAGACTTCTGATGCGGACACCGTGGCCCCGGATCTCTCAATCAGGTCAAGACTCAGTCCCGCGTCCGATGAATCC
>DATLZF010000046.1:0-2981 GCA_035574135.1 Candidatus Methylomirabilota bacterium | reverse complement strand
CTGCCGTCGAACGTCCGGATGTCGATGACGCCGCTGATCGCTCCCGCGCCGTACACCGCCGCGCCCGGTCCACGGATCACGCGCACTTCGCGAATGTCACCGAGCGTCATCAGGTCGCGCTCGGTGAAGGCGCCGCCGTGGGTGAGCTCGTTCATCACCTTGCCGTTGACGATCATCAGGTACTTGTTGTCGCGATCGCTGATGATGCCCCGCACGCCAATGTGAGACGCCTCCCAGACATGCCGGCTCATGAGGAGGTTGGGCACATGCACCTCCAGCAACTCGAACAAGTCCCGGGCGCCGCTGTCGCGGATGTCCTCCTCGACGATGGTGGTAATGGCGGCCGGCACTTTGCGTCGGTCGCTTCCGCCCAGCGTCCCCGCGCTGACCGGCACTTTGAGAAGGTCCTCCATGGACAAATCGGCCAGGTCCAGCGCCCCGTCGGCGCGGGCCTCGCCCGGCCCACCCGCCACGGCCAGAATCAGTCCGAAGACGAACAGCCCCCGACGGGGACGGGAAAACAGCGCGCTCCTGACACCGGACGCAGGAAACGCCGCCCGCCCCGGCACGATTCCGGGGGTGACCTCTGGCCGATACATCGGCGGGTTAATCGACGGGTCGAGGTTTTCCTTAACCAAAAATTTGCTTTGGCCATCGGGCTCACGGTGGGGGCGAACTGCAAGCCGGGACGATGCCATTGGAATCGGCGGAGCGCACCCGCCCCGGGCGCCGATGGACCGACAGGTGGAGCCTCGACCACCGGACCGCCTCTGCCGACCGTGGTTGCGAGCTTGCGAGGCCCGCGGCGCGTCCCGACCTCACGCGACGGGCGCCCACCGTCGCAGGAAATCCTCGTAGGCCGTCTGGATACCCGTGCGCAGGTCCACCTGCGGACGCCAGCCCAACGCCAGCAGCCGCGAGCTGTCCATCAGCTTGCGCGGCGTGCCGTCTGGCTTGCTCGTGTCCCACACGATCTCGCCCTGGAAACCCACGATCTCCTTCACCAGATTTGCCAGGTCGCGGATCGCGATGTCGCTGCCGGACCCCACGTTGATGAACTGCTCCTCGCTGTAATGCTCCATCAGGAAGACGCAGGCCCGGCCCAGATCATCCGCGTGAAGGAACTCACGCAAAGGCGTGCCCGAGCCCCAGCAGGTCACGGTGGGAGCCGCGCTGACCCGCGCCTCGTGAAACTTCCGGATCAAGGCCGGCAGCACGTGCGACGTCTGCAGGTCGTAGTTGTCATTCGGGCCGTAGAGGTTGGTGGGCATGGCGCTGATGAAATCGCACCCGTACTGACGGCGATAGGCCTGACAGAGCTTGATGCCGGCGATCTTGGCCACCGCATACCACTGGTTCGTCGGCTCAAGCGGACCCGTCAGCAGCGCCTCCTCCCGCAACGGCTGCGGTGCCAGTTTCGGATAAATGCACGAGCTGCCGAGGAACAGCAGCTTCTTCACCCCCGCCCGCCATGCCTCATGGATCAGGTTGTTTTGAATCTGCAGGTTCTCGAAAAGAAAGCTGGCCGGCTGCTGGTCATTGGCCAGGATGCCGCCCACCTTGGCCGCGGCCACGAAGACATACTCGGGCTTCGTCTCGGCGTAAAAACGCCGCACGGCGACGGCATCCAGAAGGTCCACCTCCTGGCGGGTGCGGCCGATCAGGTGGCGAAAGCCCTGGCGCTCCAGTTCACGCCAGATCGCGCTCCCGACCAAACCCCGGTGTCCCGCCACGTAAATGCGCGCGTCTCGATTCATGCGTGGCGCGCACCTTAGAACCGCCGGCGGGAAACCGCCAAGCCCGATATGCGAAGGACGCCGCCACGAGAGTGATCCGACGGGGCGGCGACGGGAATGGCGACGACGTCAGCCACGCGCCGTGAGAGCCGGCCGCACGAAGGCCAGGCTCACTCCTCCGGGATGGCGCCGGCGAAGCCCTGCTGGCGCAACGCTTCGTAGAGCACCAGCGCCACGCAGTTGGACAAGTTCAACGAGCGCGCCTCGGCGTGGAACATGGGAATCCGCAGCCATTGTCCTCGGTGCGCTTCCAGCAAGGGCCGCGGCAGCCCCGCAGTTTCCCGGCCGAAGACGAGATAATCCCCGGGCGCATACGCCACCTCGGTGTAACACCGCGGGCCGCCCGACTCGATGAACCAGCACCGGGCCTCCGGCGTCAACCCCGCCTGGAACGCCACCCAGTTCGGCCAGCGCCGCCAGGCGACGTGCCGCCAGTAATCCATGCCCGCGCGTCGAAGCCGGGCGTCATCCAGTTTGAAGCCGAAGGGTTCGATCAAATGCAGCGTGCTGCGGGTGGCTGCGCAAAGCCGCGCCACGTTGCCCGTGTTGGGCGGAATTTCCGGTTCTAGCAGCACAACATGCACGGCGGCTTGGGGGGCGACCACCCGGAAGCGGGGCCTCGTGCAGCTTCCGGGAACGCCGGCGGGGCAGACATCAGGTTCCTCATGGCTCTCCAGCACGCGACCCGGACCCCTGTGAGGGTCCGGTTGGACAGGGTCGCGGAAGAGGTGTGAAGCCGGGACGCATCCAGTTGCGGAGCGCCGCGACGCGTGCGCTCCGGCCGGCAGTATTGGCGGGGCTGTGTCACCCGTCAACCGGGATGGGCGCGCCGTATGCGATCGACCGTGGTGGGCGCCGGAGGCCGAGGGAGGGCCGCACTGCGATTCGGCTCCGGACCTGGACGGGCGCGCTCTCCAACGCGGGCTCTCCAGCTCATTCCCATCCGACCTCGTGATGGAATGCGGGCAGGCGCATCCATGTCAGGCCGCCCGTCGCCGCACGTACATCCGGGATCCGGCCGCCCCCAAGGGCCCTGTTCTGCGGGGGCTCAATCCGCCAGGCGGATGCGGTAGAACCGTCGGGCCGGCGGCGCGGGTGTGTCCGTGGCCGTGGCGGTGAAGCCCGGTGCGGTCACCGTTGATTCGAGCGGCGTCCATTCGCCAGCCATCAGGTCATCCTTGAACT
>DATLZF010000045.1:0-3064 GCA_035574135.1 Candidatus Methylomirabilota bacterium | reverse complement strand
CCCCGGTGAGATGGGTGAAGGTGCCGGTTCGGGACCGGCCACCCCGGGCGCGCCGGCACGGCGCATCCGCGTCTTCACCACGCGGCCGGACACCCTTTTTGGCGCCACCTACATGGTGCTTTCGCCGGAGCACAAGCTGGTGAAGGAAATCACCACCCCTGAACAGCAAAAGGCCGTGGAGGACTACCAGGCTTACGCCGCCGGAAGGTCCGATCTCGAACGCACCGAACTGGCGAAGGAGAAAACCGGCGTGTTCACCGGCGCGTACTCCATCAATCCGGTGAACGGAGAGAAGATTCCGATTTGGATCGCGGATTACGTGCTCGCCAGCTATGGCACGGGCGCGATCATGGCCGTGCCGGCGCATGACACGCGCGACCTCGAGTTCGCGCAGAAGTTCAACCTCCCCATCGTGCAGGTGGTCCAGCCGCCCGATCCCGGCACGGATTGGCGCGGCTACGTGGACGACGGCATTTCGGTCAACTCCACCGGCCCGGAGATTTCCATCACCGGCCTGCCCACGGCCGAGGCCAAGAGGAAAATCACCGCCTGGCTCGAAGCGAAGGGCCTCGGCAAGAAGACCATCAACTACAAGCTGCGCGACTGGCTCTTCAGCCGACAGCGCTACTGGGGCGAGCCTTTTCCGATCGTCTGGAAGAAGGACGCCACAGGGAATCTGTATCACGAGGCGCTGCCCGAAAGCGCGCTGCCCGTGCTGCCGCCGACGCTGGAGGATTACAAGCCCACCGCCGACGGCCAGCCGCCGCTCGCCCGCGCGAAGGACTGGGTGAACCGGCCCGACGGCTCGACGCGCGAAACGAACACCATGCCGCAATGGGCCGGCAGTTGCTGGTATTATCTGCGCTATCTCGATGCGAAGAACGCCTCCGCCTTCGTGGGGAGCGAGGCGGAGAGATATTGGATGGGTGCCGAAGCGATGAGGTGTTCCAGCCTTCCAGCGGGGCGTGCGCCGGCGGCCGCTGCGACGCAGCAGCCGCTTGACCATGCGACGAAACCCGGTGTGGACCTCTACGTCGGCGGCACGGAGCACGCCGTGCTGCACCTGCTGTACGCCCGGTTCTGGCACAAGATTCTGTTCGATCTCGGCCACGTCTCGACGCCCGAGCCGTTCTACAAGCTCGTCAACCAGGGCCTCATTCTCGGCGAAGATGGTCAGAAGATGTCGAAGTCGCGCGGCAACGTGGTGAACCCTGACGACGTGCTGAAGGAGTTCGGCGCGGACGCGTTCCGGCTTTACGAGATGTTCATGGGGCCGTTGCAAGACACCAAGCCCTGGAGCACCAAGGGTGTCGAGGGTGTGTATCGGTTCCTCGGGCGCGTCTGGCGGCTGTTCATCGATGACCGGTCCGAGACGGCGTTCGAGCAGGCGGAAACCACGGCCGAAGCCGGGCGGCGCTCCGAACTGCTCGGCCTGCTGCGGTTGCATCCGGCGGTGCAGGCCGCCGAGCCCTCTCATGCGCAGAAGCGGGCGCTCCACGCCTGCATCAAGAAGGTTACTGAAGATCTGGACGGACTTCGCTTCAACACGGCCATCTCGGCCCTGATGGTGTTCGTGAACGAGGCCACCGGCTGGACGGTGCGGCCGGTCTCGATCCTGGCCGAGTTCCTCGTGCTGCTCCAGCCGTTTGCCCCGCACATCGCCGAGGAACTGTGGGAGAAACTCGCCGCCGGCCCGGCCGGACTGCCGCGCGATGTCCGGCTCGCCCTCGCCTACCAGCCGTGGCCACAGTTCGATCCCGCGCTGCTGGTCGAGGAGACCCTCGAAATCCCCGTGCAGGTCAACGGCAAGCTGCGCGACAAGATCGTCGTGCCCGCCACCGCTTCGGCGTCGGAGCTGGAGGCGGCCGCGTTGAAGGCCGATCGCGCCCAACCGTTTCTCGCCGGCAAGACGGTGCGCAAGGTCATCGTGGTGCCGGGCAGGCTGGTGAACATTGTGGCGAATTGAACGGTACAGTCCCGTTCTGCGCTGCGCGGGCTTCGGGGAAAGGAAGCGGCCGCCCCGCCGGGGCGCTCCGCGCTCGACCGTCACCCTCCGGTAGAAGGCCGGGTCTGACCGCGCCCCGACCTGCTCCACCGGCAGTGCCCGGAGCCGGAAGCCGGCTGGATTAGAGGTGCGGGCTCGAGCTGCGGGCGCAGATTTTGATTTCCTCCCTTTCCGCCCCTGTCAAACTTCCGGCCGCATGATCCTGACCCGGGAAGAACTGGAAAGCCTCACCGGCGCAACGCATCGGAACCCGCATCAACTTCTTGGCATGCATCCGTTGGGTGACGGTTCGGGCGTGGTTGTGCGCGCGTTTCTGCGGGATGCCGCCCGTGTGCACGTCGAGCCCGTGCACGAAAAGGACAAGCCGCGCTTCGAGTTGCGTCGTCTGGACGATGCCGGTCTCTACGAGGGGGTCACCCGCAAGGCGCAGCGTGTCTATGCCTACGACCTCGTCATCACCGATTACCGCGGCCAGGTACGGCGCACGCGCGATCCCTACTCGTTCCTGTCCACGCTGGGGGAGACGGACCTGTATCTGTTCGGCCAAGGGAACGAACGGCGGATCTACGAGAAGCTGGGGGCGCAGTTGCGGGTCCTCGACGGGGTGCCGGGCGTGAGCTTCGCCGTTTGGGCACCCAACGCCCGCCGCGTCAGCGTGGTTGGCGAGTTCAACGGCTGGGACGGGCGCTATCATCCCATGCGCCTGCTGGGGGCCTCCGGGGTGTGGGAGATTTTCATCCCGGGGCTGGGCGAAGGGACGCTTTACAAGTTCGAGATCCACGATGCCAACGGCGCCGTGACGGTGAAGACCGATCCGTACGGCTTTTTCTTTGAACTGCCGCCGAAGAACGCCGCCATCGTGTGGGACACGCGCAAGTTCGGCTGGTCGGACGGCGAATGGATGGAACAGCGGCGGCACCGGGACCCGTTGCGCTCGCCCATGAGCATTTACGAGGTGCACGTGGGCTCGTGGCGGAAGAAGACGGCCAACGAATCGTTGTCCTACCGGGAACTGGCGGGGCCGTTGATCGATTATGTGCGCGATATGGGCTTCACGCA
>DATLZF010000044.1:0-7664 GCA_035574135.1 Candidatus Methylomirabilota bacterium | reverse complement strand
CCCGCCACACTCCCTGGTTGTGATCCGACACGAACACGCTTCCATCCGGCGCCACGTCGATATCCACCAGTGCGAACTGGATCGGGCGCCCGACGCGATCGCGGGCGCCGGGTCGGGGGCGGGCCAGCACCTCCATTTCGGCTTCCCAACCGGAGCCACGGCGCTGCAACTGGAAGGCGAGCAGGCGACCGGGGGTCTGATAACCGCCCCGACCGGGGGACTTCCACCGGTAGTCGCACACCAGAAAGGCACCCCGGAAAGGCTCCGGCAACTGGTCGTGTTCGTAGAACACACCCCAGTTCGGCGAGCCGCGGCCCACGTCCAAAACGTCCGGAAGCGAGTCGATGAAATAGGGGGGATGGGCTCCGACGTTCTGCCAGCCCTGATCGCCCCCGACGACCCAATGGTTCAATCGCACCGGCCGCCACCACGGCAGGCCGACATGCCACTCCATGTCGCTGTCCAGGCTGAAGAGTTCGCCCAGCCGGTTGAGGCCGAGATTGGGAGGATTGCGCCCGCCCGCGCCCACACATTCCCAACGCCGGCCATCCGGTGAGATGCGGAACACCGAGGCTTCGCGCTCGAACAAAACGGGCGAGTTTTCCTCCGTGATGTGCAACCGGTCCGTCGCTCCCCCGCTGTTGCCCGTGATGAAATACAGGTGGTCATCCCAGCCGCGCAGCACGGTGTGTGCATCGTGATCGCCACCCGTGCGAAAGCTGTTGCCGAGCCGCCCGCGATGCACCAGCGGTCCACCGGAGCGATACCCCTCGAACAACTGGAGTCCGTCTCCACCCACCGCGTAGAGCCGGTCGCCCCACACCAGCAGACCTTGCGGACCACGCCCACCCAGGCCCCGAGCAATGATCTCGTGCTCGTCGTACACCCCGTCTCCATCGCGATCGGCCAACCGGCGGACCGCTTCTCCGTCGCCCACCAGCAGACGCCCTTCGCCGTCGAACGCAATGTCGTAACTGCCGCCGCACAGTTCGGGCCCGGCGGCGCGGTAAATGCGATAGCCCGCCGGAAGCTCGAAACGGTCCTCCAAAAAGTCAGGACCCGGGGCGGCCTGCAACAGCCCCGGGGTCAACAACAGCGTCCAGACCAACCCACGTTTCTCCGGGAACATACGGGACGCGATCCTCGCCGATGCCGCCCCGAAGGGAAAGTCCGCATTTCTTTCGCCAGCACGGTTCGCTTTGGTCCTCCGCAGGAAGGTCTCGCGGCGGGCGTGGCACTGCTTTCCCGCAGCAACCGGGATCGGGAGACCCGCGCTTCCGCGCCAAGCCCGCTTGCGGCTGATCCACGCGCAGGCGATCCGGGCCGTCTTGGGTCTGGCGACTGGTGTGGATTCTTTAGCATTGAATTCCGCACGGCATTCTGCTAAGGAAGGCCTGTATCACATCCCGGACCCTAAACCAGCGGTGGTCATGAAAGCATCCCTCCTTCAGTTCCTTGGGCTCGCAGGTCTTGTCGTGTCTCCCTGTCTGGCGACCGGGCAAAACTTCACCATCGATTGGTACACCATCGACGGCGGCTGCGGCACCAGTTCCGGAGGCGCATACTCGCTGACCGGCACCGTTGGACAGCCCGATGCGGGGGTGCTGACCGGGGGTGACTACTCCTTGGTGGGCGGTTTTTGGGGCATCCTTGCCGCCGTGTCGTCCCCCGGCGCGCCGGAGTTGATGATTACCCGAAATCTGATCAGTGGTGCCGTGACCATCTCCTGGCCGAACGCGGCCGCCGGCTTCGCGCTGCAGGAGAATCCCGACCTGAGCAATCCCATGGGCTGGCTCAACGTGGGCACGATGCCGGTCGTGGTGGGAACGAACAAAACCGTCACTGTGCCCTCCCCCATCGGCAACCGTTTTTACCGGCTGCGCAACCCGGCCGGGCCCTGAACGCCGGCGCCGATCCGGGGCTTCCACCACCTTGAGTTCCCGTTGAGCCCGCTCGGCCGGAGCCTTACTTCACGGTCTCAACGCGCGGCCCGAAAAATGCGCACGGGCAGACGCTGACCCTGGCCCCCCGCGGGCGAACGGGGGATGGCCGCCGCCACTGCCAGTCCCTCGCCCACGCTTCCAAACGCCGCAACGCCCTGGCCCTTCAAAGCCCTGCCCCTCCGGAAGGCGGCGGCTCATCCGGAGGCCCGTGTCCGCGCCAAGCTACACCGGCTCAGAGCCAGCGTCATGCATGCCGTGGACCGGGTCTGATTGGGGAGGTCCACGGCGACTCTTCGACTCACGGAAACGGACGGCGCCGGGGAGACACCGGCGCCGCTGCGAGCCAAGTTTCAGTCGTGGCCGTCGCTCAGTAGGTCAGCACGGAGACCGCCTTGGCGAATTCGTCCTTGGTCAGCTTGTTGGCGGCGAACGCATCCACGTCGGATTTCTTCACCCGCAGAATCATCGTCGTCTCCCCCGGGGCCGAGGTGGACCGAACGAGATCAACCCGGCGAGAAGTGATCGCCTCTGGGGGCCGCGCCCCCTCGCCCGCACCCGTGGCGCCGGCGCTGCTGCGCCTCAAGCCGGTCACGCGCCGCTCGACTGCTTCCCGACCGCCACCACCGCCGGAGACGAGGACGGTGACGAATTCCTCCGGTTTGAGATGACGCATGTGAGTGGCATTCTCCAACGCCCCGATCAGGGTCTCTTTGAGTTCGGTCACCCGGCTTTCGTCGTAAGGCTCGGCTCCGCGTGTCGAGCGTTTGGCACCGGACCCCTGACGATCGCCATAAAGATCCGCACGAGCTTCATCCCAGGCACCGCGGGATTTTTCCGTTTTCTGGGGGGGCGGTTCCACTTCCTTCGTCTCGGGAGCCACGAGGGGAAACGTTACCCGGAGCAGGAACACGGCACCATAGCCTTCGAGATACATCTGGCGCGGACCGCTGTTGCCGCCCCCCAAGGTGAACAAATCGATCCCCATGGCGCGCCGTGATTGCCCTTCGCCGCCGCGGGTACCCATCGCCTTTTCGAGGACCCGCGCCATGACGTTGAGGTCTTCCTCGGCCTCGCGCAATTGCTCCGCATCCGGCATGGCAGCGGGTACCACCAACGCACGCCCACCGCCGCCGGGCCGCGGCAATCCGTCGATCATCCGCACAGCCCGGGTCAGGTGCGGCTCGACGTACTCCTCGAAAAATCCCGGCGGTTCGCCGCCACTGACCCTTTCGAGAATGACATCCTCGACGGCCGGCGGAGGCGGCGCGTGCGGGGGCGGGGGGGCGACCGGCGCGGGCCGGTCAGCGGGCTGCGCCGCGGCGCAGAATCCCGCGAGGGACAGTGTAATGATGGAGAGCAGTGTTTTCATGTGTGACTTGGAGGTTGAGGTTGAAAAGGAGGATGGAGAGCGAAATCACTGGGTTCCGGTCAATTGCGCCAAGCTGTTTTCGGTGAGCACAGCCACGGTTTCGAGTTCCCGGCGGAGGAGGGATTGGTCCTGTTGCCGCCGCGCCTCGAGTTGCTTCATCGCGGCGTAGAGAGTCTGGAGGTCGATCAGCCGTCGCTCGTCGCTGGATTGGGCATAATCGGTCAGCAGGCGCTGCGTCTCGGCCAGCGTCTCACGCTGAACGGCTAGGGCGAGCGCGTCGGCCTGGCGCTCCCATTCGGCGCGGAGAGCGGCACGGGTGGCATCCAACTGCTGCTGAAACTCCGCGCGCAGGGCCTCCCGGAGGCGATCGCCGTCCGGCCCGGTGGCGGTGGACCAGCGGCCGAGGCCGAACGTGACGCCGAGCATGAGTATCGCCGCCACGGCCCATTGCCAGCGGCGCGGCGTGGCGGCCGGCCGGCGGGCGGGCGCCGCAACCTGCCACTGGTCCAGGACGCCCCGGGTCTTCCTCCAGGCGCCTACGCGGGAGGCGCAGACCGGGCATTGAGCAAGATGGGCCTGGAGTTCCGCCCGCTGAACGACGGTGGCCTCGTCGTAGAGCAGAGTCATCCAGTCTTCGGGGGTGGGATGTTTCATAAAAGGATGCTTTCGTGTGGAACGGTTGGCTCGGCGCCTTGCAGCACCGGGTGAAGAAGCCGGCCCAGTTGAGTCAAGGCCTCGGCCATTCTCGACTTGACCGTCCCCTCCGGGATATCGAGCAGTTCGGCGATCTCGCGAAACTTGAGTCCTTCGTAATGGCGCAGGACGACCACCGCGCGATAAGGCTCGGCCAGCCGCAGCAGTGCCTGGCAGACCGCCTCGGCGCATTCCCGACGCGCCAGCGCGGCGTCCGGGCCCGGCTCCTCAGCCACGAGCAGGGGCGGACCATCCTCCGACGTGCTGTCATCCAACGCGGATTCGGGCCGCCGTTTGAGCCGGCGGAGTTCGTCGTAACAAAGATTCAGCGCGATGCGCCACAGGAAGGTCGAAAGGCGGCCCGAGGGTTCGTAGTCCTTGCGGCGCCCAAACAGCCGCACAAACGTTTCCTGGGCCAGGTCTTCACCCCGATGACTGTCGCCCGTCATGCGGGTGCACAGCCGCTGAATCGGCCCCTGCCAGCGGGCCACCAGCTCGGCAAACGCCGCCGCGTCATCCTGCATCTTCACCCGCCACATCGCCTGCTCGTCGCTGCCCGCGCCGAAAACCGGGAGCGGGTGGCATGGAGGATCGCTTTTACGTGTCATGTCGTTGCCGCCGCGCCGATCCCGGCCGGCATGGGTGAAACGCCCGGAACCGGGATTTGGTTCGGAAGAATTTTGGGGACGATGGCCGGTGGCATGCCCCGGGCGATCGGGGTCCGACCGGCAGTGCCCGGGTCCGCGCCTCCCCTTGGCGGACAA
This sequence comes from Candidatus Methylomirabilota bacterium, assembly GCA_035574135.1. Taxonomy (GTDB): domain Bacteria; phylum Verrucomicrobiota; class Verrucomicrobiia; order Limisphaerales; family DATLZF01; genus DATLZF01. The sequence goes on along the minus strand of DATLZF010000044.1, from coordinate 2,895 downwards.
GCGCTGGCCCGCCTGGAGCTCCGCTTAAATTTCTCCTCGCCGGGTCTCGTCCAAGGCTGCACCCTGACAATGATGCCGGTGATCAAACGCACGATTCATTTGAGCTTCGAGCAGCGGGTGTTTTTCACCCAAAACGTGTTCGGTCTCGCCAACCCGCTGCTCCGAGAAGTGCTCGAAGGCGGGAGCAACGCGGTACCCAAGGCGCTGGTCGTGCTCGACGAATCGCTGGCCAACGCCCAACCCCACCTGCCGCGACAGATCGAGAGTTATTTCGCCGCCCACACCGACGGGGTCCGACTCGTCTGCCCGCCCCTCATCATGGAAGGCGGCGAGCGGGTGAAGAATTCCTACTTCCACGTGTCGGAGATCCAGTCCCACATCGACCGCTACCACATCGACCGTCATTCCTACGTCATCGCGGTGGGTGGCGGAGCGCTGTTGGATATGGTCGGGCTGGCCGCGGCCACGGCGCATCGCGGCGTGCGGCACGTGCGGGTGCCCACCACGACCCTCAGCCAGGACGATTCGGGCGTGGGCGTGAAGAATGGCATCAACGCCTTCGGCAAGAAGAATTTCATCGGCACGTTTGCCGTCCCGTGGGCCGTCATTAACGACTTCGAGATGCTGGCTTCGCTGCCGCCGCGTGACAAGCGGGCGGGTTACATCGAGGCGGTGAAGGTGGCCTGCATCCGCGACGCGGAGTTTTTTGCGCGTCTGGAAGAAGCCGCACCGCAATTGCGCGCCTTCGATCCCGAGGCCATGCAGCGCCTCATTTATCGCTCGGCGGAACTGCACTTGAACCACATCGCCACCGCGGGCGATCCCTTCGAGCTGGGCTCGGCCCGGCCGCTCGACTTCGGCCATTGGTCCGCCCACAAGCTGGAGCAAATCTCTGATTACCGCATCCGACACGGCGAGGCCGTGGCCATCGGCATCGCGCTGGACGTGATCTACTCGCGACGCATGGGATTCCTCGACCCCGCCAGCGCCGAACGAGTGCTCGGCCTCATCGAGGGGCTGGGTTTCGAGATTTTTGCCAACGAGCTGTTCCACGTGGATTCCGAGGGGCAACTGGTGGTGCTGCGCGGCCTGGAGGAGTTTCGCGAGCATCTGGGCGGACAATTGACGCTGACCATGCTGCAGGCGATCGGCACCGGCTTCGAGGTGCATGAGATGAACTCCGCCGTGATCATCGAGTCCATGCAGGAGTTGCGCGAGCGTCAGCAGACCCGCGCGCACACCCACGATCCCGCATCGAAGACGGTGATTCCGCTCCGCCGCACCGCGTCCTGATCCCCCTCGATGCGGCGCACTGCGGTCATCAACCTCGTCGGCCTGACGGAGGGCCTGCTCGGGACTGCCACGCCCCGCCTCAACGCGTTCCTCGCCCGCGGCCGCCGCGCCATCATCCACCCTACCCTGCCCGCGGTGACCTGCACGGCCCAGTCCACCTACCTCACCGGTCTGCCACCCTCCGGCCATGGCATCGTGGCCAACGGCTGGTACCACCGTGAACTGGCCGAAGTGCAGTTCTGGAAGCAGTCGAACCATCTCGTCCAGGGACGCAAGGTGTGGGAGGAACTTCGGGCGCGGTGCCCCGGCTTCACCTGCGCCAAGCTGTTTTGGTGGTACAACATGTATTCCACCGCGGACTACTCGATCACACCGCGGCCCATGTATCCGGCCGATGGCCGCAAGGTGTTCGACATCTATTCGTGGCCCTACTCGATCCGCCCGCAGATCAAGCGCGATCTCGGTGAGTTTCCCTTTCCCACGTTCTGGGGGCCGGCGGCGGGCATCAAATCTCCGCAAGGACCGCCCGACGCGGCGTCGCGCTGGATCGCCGAGTCGGCCAGGTGGATCGAGCGCAAGTTCGCTCCCACGCTGTCGCTCGTTTACCTGCCGCACTTGGATTACAACCTCCAGCGCTTCGGCCCCACCCAGCCGGGGGCAACGGGATTGAACCCGACCATTCTGCCCGACGTGCAGCAAGCCGACGCCCTGGCGGGCGACCTCATCGACTTCTTCGAGCAACGCTCCGTCCGCGTGATCCTGCTCTCCGAATACGGGCTGACCCGCGTGGATACACCCATTCATCTCAACCGCCTCTTGCGCGCGCGCGGCTGGCTCGTGGTGAAGGATGAGCTGGGTCGGGAACTGCTCGATGCCGGCGCCAGCCGGGCCTTCGCCGTGGCGGATCATCAGGTGGCCCACGTCTATCTCAACGATCCGGCAATCGAATCCGACGTGCGGGACGCCCTGGAGAGGCAGCCAGGGATTGCGCGAGTGCTGGATCGGACCGCGCAGGCCGAACTGGGGCTCCGCCACCCCCGCGCCGGCGATCTGGTCGCGCTCGCCCACGAGAACGCCTGGTTCACCTACTACTATTGGGAGGAAGATGCGCGGGCGCCGGATTTCGCCCGATGCGTGGACATCCACCGCAAGCCGGGCTACGACCCCGTCGAGCTGTTCCTTGATCCCGAACTGTGTTGCCCGAAGCTGCAGATCGCCTGGCGTCTGCTGCGCAAACGGCTCGGCTTCCGGATGCTGATGGACGTGATCCCGCTCGACGCCGGCCTCGTCAAAGGTTCCCACGGCGTCCGCCCCGCCAGCCGGCGGGACTGGCCATTGCTGGCGGCGAGTTCGGGAGTGGCTCTGCCCGGAGCGGAGGTGGCGGCAACCGACGTGTACGGAGTGATCCGAGACGCCGTGCTGGATGAGGCATGACCTCGAGCGGCGGCCCGCCGATTCACTTCATCTCCAGCCGCGCGATCTCGGCCATGATCGCGTCGGCGACCTCCTGATAGATTTCCTTCAGGCGCGGCTTCGAGCAGGTTTTCGCCTCGGCCCGCAAGGCGGAAAAATCCATCGGCCGACCGTAGGCGACCGCCACCC
>DATLZF010000043.1:0-4252 GCA_035574135.1 Candidatus Methylomirabilota bacterium | reverse complement strand
TGTAGCCCACCGCGGCCGCCGGCCCGGCGCCTTCCGTCAATGTGCCGGTCGAAGCCTGCACGACCAGTAGCGGCTGGTCGTCATCGACCACCGTGACCGAGTCGCTGGATGGCGCGTAGCCCGCCGCGCTGGCCTGCACCGTCACCAGGGCATTGCCGTCCACCAACTCGTTCTCCATCGAAGACAGTTGCAGCCCGACGGCGGATTGGCCCGCGGCGATCGTTACGCTCGGCGGCACGGCCAGGCGATTGGTGTCGGAGGAGGTCAGGGTGAATGTCGCGGGAGAAGCGAGGTTGCCGTTGCGGATGAGCGTGGCCGAAGCCGCGTTACCTTCGCTGATGGAGCCGGAGTTGATCACCAACGTGGTGGCGGCAGGCACGGCCAGCGGAGCGCTGCCGAGGCTCACGTTGTTGCTCTCGTTCAACTCGAACACGCGCGCGGCGGAATCCACCCGCACGATGAACCAGCGGTTGCCGGATCCGAGGGTGGGCAGCACGACGCTTTGCGTCCGCGCCAGGAACTGCCCGGCCGGGATCACGTTGGTGTAGCTGAAGGTCGCCAGGAGCGTGTCGTTGCCGATGACCGCGTCGTCGGACCAATACACCTGCTCCGACCAACTGTTGCTGACCGGGCCGACGCCGATATTGGTCACAGCCCAGGTGAGAAGCACGGTGGAGCCCGGCAGTGCGTTGGCGGGGTTCACGATGGCGCCGGCCACCAGATCGGAATACGCGGCCAGTTGGGCGGTGAAGGCATTGGTGGCGCGGTTGTTCGATTCGGCGTGGCCGAGCGCGTTGATCTCCAACACCTGGTCGTTGGAGTCGGTGGTGAGTTCGATCTGCATCGCGCCCGCGCCGTTCGTCCCATCGGGGAGGCGGAGGATGCGTTGGCGGTCGCGGAATTCACCCGGCCCAATGGGACCGTTCGTCGGGTTGATGGCGTCGTAAAGCACGGTCTCCTGATCGAGCACGTTGTTCCCCCGGCGGACGAGCACGAGGTCGTGGAAGGAGCCGCTGACGGCGGCGGTGCCCGCATTGGTCAGGCGCCAGCTCACGATCAAATCGTCGCCGGAGGCGGGCGATGCCGGAGCGAAGGAGAGCGAGGCAATGCGCAAATCCGGATATTGCGCCAGGTTGGCCGAGGCGAGGGCGGAGGCCGCATTGTTCGTCTCGGCGTTGCGGCCGGCGACATATTCGAAAACCGAGGCGTGGTAATCCACCTCCACGGTCACGCGAAGGTGGCCCACGGCGTTGGTGGAATCCGGCAGGTTGAAGGTCAAACTGCGTCCGACGGCTCCGCCGGGCGGAATCGCGCCCAGCGTGGCCGCGTTGTAAGGCACGGTGTTGTTGTAGAGCGTGACGTTGCGCGAGGTGTTGACGATGAGCACGCGGTCCCACCAGAAGCCGTCGGCCGGCCCGGTGCCGCTGTTGGTGTTTTGCCAGAGCACGGTAAGGGTGCCACCGGAGACGAGATTGGTGGGCGTGAGGACGAGATTGGCCGGCTGCAGGTCGGGGTAGGGGGGCAACGCGCTGGTGAGATTGATCTGGGCCACGTTGTTCGTCTCGCCGCTGCCGCCGCTGTGCCACTCGATGATTTGCTCGGAGGAATCGGTGGTCACGGTGATGGCGAGCGCGCCCGCGCCGGCCGGGCCGTCGGGCAGGCGGTATTTGGTTTCGCGGGTCAGCGTTTGCCCGGGGGCAATCTGGCTGCCACCCACCGCGCCGGGGTCATAGTGTAACGACACGTCGCGCAGGGTCTGGGCGGTGGTGTTGTTGCGTACCACCACACGGTCGTTGAACCGGGTGGCGACGGCGGCCGCGCCGGCGTTGGTCAGGACCCATTGAATGGTCACTTCCGCCCCGGATTGGAGCGGCCCGGGATTCGTCACCACGAGTGAGGCCACCCGGAGGTCGGGCGCAGGCAGGGTGGTGAAGGTGAAGTTGGCGGAGATGGTTTCATTACTCACGGCATCGGCGGAGCGGACCCGGAAATGGTAGAGCGCGCCGGGAATGAGGCCGGTGAGAGTCGGACCGTGCTGAGTGCGCAGGCCGTTGAGGCGGTTGGTGAAGCCGTAGTCGGGGGTGGGCCCGTATTCGACGACGGTGGTGGCCGGCTCGCTGGTCTGCCAGGAAACAAGGCATTGGTTGACGCCCGGATTGGTCGCGAGCTGGCTGATGACGGGCGCGGTGGCATCGACCGCGAGTTGCGCCGGCTGGCTTTCCACCGCGCCGGCCGCGTTGCTGACGCTCAAGGAGTAGGCGCCCGCGTCGGCGGGCTGCACGCTGGCGATGGTCAGCACGTTGGAGGTGGCGCCCGAGATGCGTCCCCCGTTGTTCAAGGGCACGCCGTTAAAGAGCCAGCGGTAAAACAGCGGAATGGACCCGCCCGCGCTGGCACTGAAGGTGGCCGTAGTCCCCGGGGCGTTGGTGCGGCTCTGGGGTTGAGCGAGGATGACGGGCGGCTGGGTGGGGCGGCACAGGCCGAGAGCGGAGGAGGCGTAGATGGTGGCGATTTCGTTGGTGGAAAGGGCGCGGCCGAAGATCACGGCTTCGTCGATCAGACCGGAGAAATGTTCACCGGCGGAGTTGGGAGCGATGCGGCCCAACACGGTGTTGATGGCGGAATCGACGGCGCCCCCGGCGGCCAGGGGCCCGGCCGCGACGCGCACGCCGTTCACGAAGAGGGCCATCTGGTTGGCGCCGAGGTCGCGGGTGGCGGCCAGATGATGCCAGCCGGCGCTCAAGGCTTGCGGAGCGGAAATCTTGTTGTAGGCCTGCGCCATCACTTCGAAGGCCGGGGGCCCGCCGGAACTGGATTTGAGGGCGAAAAAGCGTCTTGGCCCCGGCCCGCTGACGTTGTCCTTGCTGATGACACGGCGTTCGCCGGTGTTTTGGGCGGGGTCGATGAAGACCCAGGCGGCGAGCGTGAAGGAGCCGAGGTCAAATCCGCCGCCGACATCGACGTAATCGTTTACTCCATCCAGATTGAACGCCTGTCCCACCTGCCCGGGCGCGAACGTGGCGCCGTTTTGCAGTGCGCCGTGGTGGCCGCCCACGAGGTCGTTGGCGTTGCCGTCGCCGGCCCACCACGCGATGAGGCCGTCCGGCGGCGGCGCACAGGCGCCTTGCACGGTGAGGCTGACGGCCGTGGGTTCGTAGGCGGTTTGCCAGACGAAGCCCTCCGGCAAAACCGTGTCCGTGAACGTGCCGGTGGCGGAATCGAAGGTGACCACGGAAAACTTGTTGCCGGCGGCCGGCAAGTAGCCGCCGGTGAGGTAGGCGCTCAAGGTGCCGGTGAGCGTGGGCGCGGTCTGGAACCGGATGCGCCCGAAATCGGACAGACCGCGAATGGCGACGCTCAGAGTACCGCCGGTGAGTTGGTTGGGGCCGAAGAATTCGATGATGCCGAACTGACACTCGATGGCGCCGAAATTTTGCAGGGAGACGGGCCAGGCACTGTTGACGCCGAGGCGGGCGGTGCCGGTGCCGGCGCTTTTGCGAATGGTGCCGGTGTTGACCAACACCGTGGGCGTGTTGCCCACGCCGTAGAGGTCGGTGTTGCCCTGCAGGTCGATCAGGCCGTGGTTTTCGATGCGCGCGCCAAGACTGCCATCGGCGTTGACCTGGGCGGAGCTGATCCACTGAATCGTGCCGTGGTTGGTGAGCGGGGCGTTGAGATAGCGGGTGGCCGTGCCGGGGAGCGCCAGCACGGCGTTGCTTTCGATGAGGACGGGAGCGGCGAGGGTGCCCGCGGTCCAGGTGGCCGATGCGCCCGAAGCGACGGTCAACGGGCCGGTGGTGGACTGGAAGGTGAGGGTGCCCGTGACACGGTTCGTACCACCCAGAGTGGTGCCTTCGAGCACGAGGTTGCTGATGGCGCCAGTGACCTGGAAATCTGGCAGCAAGAGGGCGGTGCCGCCCGTCAGGCGGAGGTTCGGAATCCGGTCGAGCAAGCGGATGGTGCCACCGGTGAAGCGGACTTCGCCGGTGCCAGTGATGAGCGGCGAACCGTAGCCGGTCTGGGTGTAGGTGCCGCCGGTGAACTCGATGCGGGCACCGGCGAGGGTGGCGAAGCTGCCGTCGAGGGTGCCGCCGCCGAAGAACTGGAGCACGCCGCTCAGGCACTCGACCAGGCCGGTGTTCTGGAAGGAGACCGGCCAACTGCTGTTGATCCCCAGGCGGGTGGTGCCGGTGCCGGCGCTTTTGCGAATGGTGCCGGTGTTGACCAACACCGTGGGCGTGTTGCCCACGGC
>DATLZF010000042.1:0-3971 GCA_035574135.1 Candidatus Methylomirabilota bacterium | reverse complement strand
CGGCGGTGAATCCAAACTCGCCCGCGTTGGGCGCCTGTCCGCGCACCGAAGGCGTCATCAGGCAGACCACGGCAGCCGCAAACAGAACCGCGGCCGCTCCCCCCGGCATTCCGCGCCCCACTCGAGAATCGCACAGTTCAAACATAAACATTCAACGCTTCAAGGCCCGCCGCGCGCCCGCTTTTCAATCAGCGGGCTCCACTCGCAGGCGATAAATCCGGTTGGGTTGACCGGGCAAAACGGGATCCACGATCATCACCGGCGCCGCCGTCTCCCCCTGCTGGTGTTGGGTCAGAGTCTGCCAGGCGCCCCCGGAAACGGACCGGAACTCCAAATAGCTCCGGGTGTGGGGAAACGCCGTCCAGTTCAATCGCACGACCGGAGCCGCCGCCGGGCTGAGGCTGATGGACAGCATCGCGTCCTCCGGCACGGGAATGGGCCGCGGATCCTCGGCGTTGACCAAACCGTCGCCGTCGGAATCCAGGTCCTTGCTGGTCACCAGGGCAATGTTGAACGTGTACACGTTGGACGTGACGGTCATGCCGTTGGTGAAAAAGTAGGTCAGGTTGGTCGAACTCAGCGGACCGGTGTAGTCAGAGATCCAGCGGATGCGCCCCCCCGCCGCATTGGTGAGTTTGAGCGCCGAAACGCTGGCGTTGGCGAAGTAAACGATCATGCCCGGATCGACGGACAGCACGTCGGTCGTGTAGTTGAGCGCGTTGTTGCGCAATTCCAGATAGTCCACGTAGAGCGCATTGCTGCGCACCCCCGCGCCTCCAGCACCGGTGAAGCGGAACCGGGTGCCGTTGGCGCCATCCAGCGTCAGCTTCCCGAGCGCAAGGTTGTTGCTGAACCCGGTGATGCTGGCCCCACGGTCGAGTCCGGCCCAGGTATGCACCGCCTGCCGGTTCGGCGGCGCATAGGAGGTCAGGTAGGTATGCAGCAGATCGCTCGTGGTCGGACGACGGCGCACGTCCACGCCAGCCGTGGCGCTCCAGTGGTTGGTCTGACCGGGGCCTCCATCCACCAACTGGTTGGTCACATTGAGGCTCAACAGTCCCGGCGTCAGCGAGCCCGCGCGGATGAAGGAGTTCGAGGCGACCAGGTTCCGCGCCGTGATCTCGACGTTGCCGGAGGCGTCCAGGCGGGCACCGTAATGATTGGTGATCACGTTGGTCACCACGAGGGAGGTGAAGAAGGGCGGCGTGGCAATGGGAATGAAATTCGTCACCACCTCGGTGCCCACCGTGGCCGGACTGCCGAGGAGGCTGGTCGTGACGCTGTCCAGCCGAATGGAGCCGCCGCGCGCGACCGTGGCACCGCTGTTCTCGAAATTGCGGGTGCGAATGAACTGCGCCACCGCGCTGTTGGTGCCGAAGTTGACAATGTTTGAGTAGGGTTGACTGCGGTCGGTGCCGTAAAAGGCAGCGGAGAAGTTGGTGATGACCCCGCGGTTGGTCAGGTTCACCACGTCCACCATGTTGGATGCGGCCCACGGCACCCCGGCCGGAAGACTCAAACCGCCCTCGACGCAGACGGTGTCAGCTTCAAGGCGCACGGACCGGCTGACGTTCAGATTGTCCGCGATCACCAACAGCGGCGCCGCCAAACCCAGCTCGTAAATCTGCACGGGCACGACCGATCGCAGGTCGGCTTCGATCATGAACACGTGGAAATCGGTCTGGTGCACGTCGCCGCTGGCGGCATTCGTCTCGAAATTGCGCCAGATGGCACTCCACAAGTAGAGGTTGCCGTAAAGCCGGCGCACGTCCGACGGAGCGAGGTTGGAGACCACCATCTGGGATTCGGTCGTGGCCAGGTCCAGGCTGACAAACGGGGCATCCACGCGCGCCACGTGGTTGTTGACCAGGTTCCTGGCCTTGATCACCACCGTGGACTCGGCACGCAGGCGGGTTTCATCGAGGCTGACGCGGTCGCCGATGATTTCGATGCGACCCGGGAAGTTGGTGGGCTGCCCGGCAACGGAACCGACCGAGGTGTTGGTGGCGCCGGAGGCGCTCAAGGTCGCGCCGTAGGCGGAATAGATCATGTTCACCTCGTTGGAAAAGTAGCTGATCCGGTAGAGCAGGTCGGGGCTGTAGGGCGTGTTGGCACCGATCACGTTGGTGCCGGCAAACGCCGGCAGCGAAACCGGCGCGGTGCGCGTGACTTCGTAGTTGCCGGGTCGTCGCGTCCCACCGACCAGCGGACGAAAGAGGGTGGAGTTGGTCTGGAACGCCAGGGAGTCCACGACCCAGAGCTCGTTCGTGACGAAAGTGTTGTTGGCAATGTCGAAATCCGAAGTCACGAAACCCACGGCCACGTTCTGCCCGCCGCGCCGGGCCGTGCCACCGGGGTAGAACGCGATCCGGGTGCTGAGATCCGGCTGGTCCGGATTGGTCGCGACGAAGGCCACCTGGACGACCGCGCTAGTGCTGTCGATCCGGTTGGTGTAGGCGAAAGCCTCGAAGACCCGGGAGCCACTCAAGAAGGATGGCACTTGGGCCGTATTGGAGGCGTAACGCCCAAAGACGAACTGCTGCACTCCATGCAAGGGGCTGCTCGACAAGGGAACGAAGAAGTTGGAGCCGTTGATCGGCACGGCCGCCCCAGTGCCCTGAAAGACGTTGTTCGAGCCCACGCCCCAGTATTGATCCGTCACGCCGGGCGCCGGAGTGAAGAAAGGTTGCCCGACCAGATTCTGACCACCCGAGAAAATCTGCCCCTCTCGGTTGCCGGCCCGCACGCCAATGAAGTCGAGATCAATGTCGCCGCCCGAAAGACGGACCAGGCCGGAAGCGCCCGATTCCAAGGCTCCTTCACTGACGATGTTGCTGGCCGAGACGGACAGAAGGGGATCGCCCACGATGGACCCGCGGTTGACCCACCAGGACATCGGCCTGCGGGTGGTGCCCGTTTTGTAGTCGAACCGGAATCCGGGATAGGCTTCCATCTCGCCCGAGGGCGTGTTGGTGAAGAAACGGGTGTTAAAAGTCTCAAACGGCAACTCCGACAGCCCTGCCTGAAAGGCATCCACCTGAAAGATTGAGTCATTGACAAACGCCGTGGCATCCACCCGCGGCGGCAGGTCGCCGAAAAAGACGGGGGTGGATTGCGTGTAAATCGGTAGTGTCGCGGCGGACACCGCCGCCCCCCACAGGGCCGCTCCAGCCAAGATCACGAGTCGCTTCATATAAGGCATGCCCAGTTCCTTCCGCTTCAATTGCCGCTCCCCCCGTTGAGGATGGCCTGCAGTTCCTCCAAAGTCAGTTGCGGATTCACGGGATAAATGATGGGCGGCGCATCCGTCTCGTCGAACGATCCCCAAACCACACCCGGGAACACGGTCCCGTCCGACACCTGATCGGGCGCCGTCCCCAAGGAGATGGGAAACTCATCAGTGAAAGCGATCCGCACCTGCGGGGGAATCACCCCCGGCCCTCCCTGACCGGTGCTGCCATCGATCGCGTCATTGTTGAGCCATGCGGCGGTGTCGGTGCGGATGGCAATGAAGGGTTCCGAGAACTGGTCCACTCCCAGCGGCTCCGCCGTGAACAGGATGTCCGGCTGCAGGATGGCCCGCTGGACCCGCTGCACGGCCCACTTCACCTTGCCGTTGCTCAGGTTCGTGATGATGAAATCCTTGTATCGGTTGGTGATGGGCCGGAAGTTCTGACTCAGCAGCGAGTCGAAATTGACCCGCTGAAACTGAATCTTTTCCACGCCCCCCCGCAAGGCCTGCACCACCACGCCCGCATTGGTGCCGCCCACCACGTTGGTGCCGGTGCCGTTCGTGACGCCGATGCCGATCACCGGAATCCACGGAGACGTTTTGAAGTTCACGTCGCGGCTCACGGTCGGCAGCAGCGTCTCGGCAGCATAATTGTTCGAAGAATAAAGAAACTTGAGGCCGGCCACGTCATCGCGGGTCAGGCCGAAATAGAACTCGCCCGCCCCCAGAACCTTGCCCG
>DATLZF010000041.1:0-3095 GCA_035574135.1 Candidatus Methylomirabilota bacterium | reverse complement strand
CCGTGACGATCACGACAGCCCCCGCGGCCAGTGCCTCCTTCGCGGCCTCGCAACCGCACCTCAAGAACCCCGCCATTCCCGGGCCAACCCGTTCAACCCTTCCGGCGAAGTTGGCCCATCGGCGGCCACCACACGATACCGCAACACCAGCGGCTGGCCGGCGCGGACCGTCACCGGGCCCGGTGCCACGATGCACGGGTTCAGCATCCTCAGGTCGGGATGATTGTGCCAGAGCGTCGGCGGATTGCGCGGATGATCAATCACAGCAACGCAGGCGGCGCGGCCATTTTCGGAACGCAGCGTGTAGGCGTACCACGGCGCTGCGGGCCAGTCGCTCTCGGGCTTGAGATGGCTCGGCGCGGGGAGCTTCACCGCACCCGTCGGACCGACGGCTTGCACTTGACCGTCCTTGGGCGCCCGCACACAGAAGCCACTGAAGGCCCAGCGCGCCAGGGTGACATCAGTCTCGGCCGCGAAGGTGTACTCGAGATCCAGCACATGAGCGTTGGATCGGAGCAGAATCGTCGCTGCCAGTTCCTCCCGCAAAAGCACGACACCCTCGGCCAGCCAGTCGTTCCGGACGCGAAATCCGGCCTGATCCCTACGGCCGACCAGATGCGACACGCCGCGGTTGACGATCTTGCGGTTGTGCTTCGGCGCCGGCTCGCCCCAGCCCCAGAAATCGCCGTCCTTCTGGCCGCGGAGTTCCACCCAGGCGAGAAAGATGCCCCGGTGATGCGGGTGATCGGCCGGGGCCACGTCCGTCACGATCATGCCCCCCGGCGTGGCGAACGGATGAAAATAGCCCGCGCTTTCGACGGACAGTTTCGTCTCCTCGGGCAGCTTGTACTGATAGCGCAGCACCACCTGACCGCTCGGGTTCGTCACGGCGACCGCACCGCCCTCCAGACCGATCGAGAACCGGTCTGAGGCACCTGCGCCGGGAGCGACCAGGACAACCAGGACCCACGCAAAACCAAAGAGAGAGAGCTTCATGCCACAGAGCCTTGGAAAAGCGGCCGAAGGTGTCAAGCGACCGACGCCGTTTCAGCCTCTGGCGACCAGCCATTCTCGTCGTGACAAAGCCGCCGGCGCATGACACACCTTCTCGAAAGCCGGAGTCCGGCTCCGGCCGCGGCGGGCGGCCCGCCACAACTCAACACGCATTGGAGTCAATCGTGAGCAGCAGTCCAAACGAAGTCGCAGTCATCAAGACCACCGTAGGCGAGATGGTCGCCGAGTTCTGGCCAGACGTGGCGCCCGGTACGGTCGAGAATTTCAAGAAGCTGGCCCGGGAGGGCTTCTACGACGGCACGGCGTTTCATCGCATCGTGAAGAATTTCATGATCCAGGGAGGCGACCCGCTGACCAAGGACCCCTCGCAGGAGCATCTCTGGGGCACGGGCGGCCCCGGTTACAAGATCAAGGCCGAGTTCAACACCCAGTCGCACGTGCGCGGGGTGCTTTCGATGGCCCGCTCGCGCGACCCCGATTCCGCCGGATCCCAGTTCTTCATTTGCCTGGCCGACGCAAAGTTCCTCGATCGCCAGTACACCGCCTTCGGCAAACTGATCCGCGGCGACGAGGTGCTCGGCAAGATCGGCGACACCCCGACCACGCTCAACAGCGGCGGCGAGCGCAGCAAGCCGACCGTCCGCGTCGGCGTCGAAAGCATCCGCCTCGTGCCCCGGGAGTCGCTGGCCGGCTGAAGCCGCATGCCTGGCACCGTGAAGGCCCTGGAGCCCCATCCGCTCGAAGCACCGCTGGCCGCCCTCGGCTGCCCTGCCGGCCGGGTGCGCGAAATGGCGCATCAACTCGACCGGCGCGCCCGACAACTGGCAGAGCGGCGCGGGCGCTCCAGGGAAGAAGCTCTCGCTCACTTGCTCGGTTTGATGCGCCAGGGCTGGGCCGCCCGCGAGCGAGGCCTGTCGTGATCCGCCCCTGGCGAAAACTGGGCTCGCAACCGCTGGGCGACTTCCGCATCTTCACCCTCCGGTCCGAACGCAAGATCAATCCCCGCACCGAGCGCGAACACGACTTCTACATCCTCGATTGCATCGACTGGGTCAACGTGGTCGCCGTGACCCCGGATGAACATTTGGTCATGGTCGAGCAGTTCCGTCACGCCACCAACACGATCGAACTGGAAATCCCGGGCGGCATCATGGATCGGAGCGACGCTTCGCCCGTGGCCACCGCCATCCGGGAACTGCGCGAGGAAACCGGCTACGAAGGCGAAAACGCCCGGCCGCTCGGCCGGGTTTTCTCCAACCCGGCCATCCTCACCAACACCACCCACACCATCCTCATCGAGAACTGCCGTCTCCAGCACGCCACCGAGCTCGATAGCGGCGAGGACCTGGTGACCCGCCTGGTGCCCGTTGCGGAGATTCCGACCCTCGTCGCCACCGGCCGCATCCGGCACTCGCTGGTGGTGGTGGCGTTGTTCCACTTCGATTTGTGGCGCCGCGGCATCCAGCGTCCGACCTGACCGGCCCCGGCACCACCACGGGCGTTTGCCGCCCGCCACCGGCGGCTAAGGTCGCGCGCCCGGTGGACGATTAATCCCGTATGTTCGCCATCCGCGTTCATCGCGAGCCAACCCTGACCCCATGCGCACCATCGCGGTAATCGCCGGCACTCGCCCGGAAGCCATCAAGCTGGCGCCCGTCATTCAGGCGCTGACGCGATCCACGGTCCTCACGCCCCTGGTCGTGTCCACCTCGCAACACCGGCATCTGGTGGCCCAAGTGTTCGACAAGTTCGAGATTGTCGTCGATCACGACCTGAAGGTGATGCGCCCCGGCCAGACGCTGTGGGATCTGACCGGCCGGCTGGCCGAGCGGCTGGGCCGCTTCCTCCTCGATCATCCCGTGTCCGCCGTGCTGGTGCAGGGAGATACCACCAGCGCTTTCCTGGGGGGACTGTGCGCTTACTACCACCAAGTCCCCGTCGGGCACGTGGAGGCGGGCTTGCGCACGGGCAACCTTTATTCCCCGTTCCCCGAGGAGGCCAATCGCCGGCTCCTGGCCCCCCTGGCGCGCTGGCATTTCGCCCCCACCCGCGACGCCGTGGATCGGCTGCGCCGCGAGGGC
>DATLZF010000040.1:0-3854 GCA_035574135.1 Candidatus Methylomirabilota bacterium | reverse complement strand
GTTGCGGCCGCCCATCTGCTGGCCGGTGAACTGGCCGAAGTTCGGGTCGGTGATGTTGGTGATGAGGCCGCCCCGTCCGACCCGGTTGAAGGGGTTGAGGAAGGTGCCCCGAATTTCGATCTGGCGCACCTCATCAAACTTGAACGCTTTCATGATGCCGAGGTCTTCGCCGACAAAATGGGCGTTCCGGACGTTCGGCAACCGCGGCCCGAGGGTGCCGAGACGGGTCATCACGTTGCGTCCGCCCGGATGCACGGGCGGGTTGTCGAAGGCGTTGCGGTTCAAGTAGGCCGTACCGCCCGTGAAGCCGCGGAAGTTGATGGGGGCGTCGCTGTTAATGATGATCGGCTGTCCCGGCACGAGATCGGCGCGCGCCGCGCCGACCGGATTGTTGATTCCGCCCGTGGCGATGCTAATGGGAGCGCCTGATCGGAATTGGTGGTTGCCGGTCACTTGCCATCCGCCCAGGATCTTGCCGGCCAGGCCAGGTACGTTGAGCAGCTTGTTCGGCCCGATGGGCAGTTCATAGATCCAGGTGAGCTTGGCCACCTGGGGGAAGTGGAAGGTGGTGATGGCGCGTTCCAGGCCCCGGTTGAAGGTGTCGGCCGGGGTGATGCCGTCGATGGAGCTGTCGGTCAGGGCGAGGGCCTTGGAGAACGTATAGGCGCCCAGGATCGACAGGCCATCGCGGAAGTGACGCGTGACCTGGATCTGGAGCGAGTTGTAGAACGAGGTTCCGAAGTTCTCAAACAACTGGCCGATGCTGGTGAACTGGGGGTACGCGCGGAGGGCTTGGACGACCGAGCCGCGGAAACCCGGGAAGGGTTGAGGAATTCCGGTGGCGGGCGACCATTGTTCGCCGAGAATGTTGCCCATGTTCAGCATGGTGGCCGGGAGCGCGTTCAGGTTTCCCATTCCGTTGGCCTCCAGCCGGGTCCCCTTGTTCCCGATGTAGTTGACCTCGAGCACCGTGAAGGCGGGCAACTGATATTGAAATCCGAAGTTCCAGTTTTGCGTGTACCCCAGACGGTTTGAATCCGGGGCCTGGTACTGAATGCCCAAGCCGTTGGAGAGCGCCGGATCGCGGTTGGGAAGCGTGGCGGTAAAGTCCGGGAAGCGGTCATGCAGGTAGATGACAGGCTCTTCGGCGAAGCGCAGGGGGGTGTTGTCGGCGTTTACGGCAATCGATCCACTGAAGCCGAGGGTTCCCGGGAAGGTGAAGCCGTTCATGATGGGCGGCATGTTGTTGATGCCGTAGCCGCCGCGCATGACGAGTTTGTCCGTGATGGCGTAGGCGAACCCGAACTTGGGCGAGATCTGGCGCCAGTAGGTGTTCTGGAAGCCGCGGCGGCCCAAATCGTCCACGAAGACCAGAGCACCCTGGCGGCCACCGGCGCCGGGATTCGCCATCGCAAAGTCGAGCCCGGACATTCTTCCGGCGACTTCCACCAAGCCGCCGATGATTTCCCAGCGCAGTCCGAGGTTCAGGGTCAGCTTGCGGTTGACTTTCCAGTCGTCCATCACGTAGAGACCGAGGTTCCTCCAGCGATAGCCGAAGTTCACGGGGGTTACGGCGCGGCTGGCGCTGGACGCTGCGCCGAGGAGGAAGCTGGCGAAGGAATGTCCGGTTTCGTTCAGGAACCCCAACTGGGCGGTCGTGGCGGGGTTAAAGACGAAATCGCCGGAGCCGTGCCGGTTCCGCAGGTTGTAGTAGTAGCGGCGGGTCTCCATGCCGACCTTGATGTTGTGGCTGCCGCGGATGATGCTGGTGTCGTTCTGGACGATGGTGGAACCGTTGTAGGAGCCGCCGCGATTGGCCGATCCCAGCCGTCCTCCCGCGCCGATGCCTCCGCCCTGGAACGGCTGGCCCTGGAAGGTGAGCGTGGGGAAGTGTGTGCCCGGCACATTCTGCATGCCGATCTTCTGGGGCCAGTCCTGGTCGATGAAGACACTCTGGTTGAGGTTGCCGAAGCGGTTGTAGCCGATGGCGAAATGGTTGAGGATTGTGGGGCGCACAGTCCAATCGTAGGCATAGCGAGCCATGGTGCCGGGGGTGTTCTGAAGCTGATAGACACCGGTGGGAGTGCCGGGAGGCGTGCCCCAGCGACCATCGGGGGAGTTGTTTCGCTCGCGGAAATTCCGGTTGAAGAGACCCGACATGCGGTGATTGGCGGAGATTTGATGGTCGGCTTTCGTCGTCAGCATCCATTCATCGAAGTGGGGACAGCAGGTGCCAATGTTGGGAATGTTCCGCAACATGGTGTCAAAGACGGGGTCGGTGATCGGCGCCATTTCGAGGATGTTGCGGGAGACCGGACTCCAGCGGTTCTGCGGAATTATGTTGCCCGGGAAGGGGTCGCGCACCCAGCGGCCGTCGACCTGGCGGGCCGTGGCGGGGTCGTAGATGGACCCGAATTGCACGGAGCGCCCTAGGGCGTCGGTTCCAGCCATCGAACCGGAGCGGGAGTTGCCGGTAAAGGCCGGATTGAACAGGCGGGAGAAATCGCCGCGCTTGAAGTCCGGCACGGGCAGCGTGCTAAAGCCGGTGGAGACGAAGTTGCGCTGTTTGGTCCGCTCCAGGTTGTGGAAGAAGAAAGTCCGGTTTTTGCCGTTGTAAATCTTCGGCAGGTAGACCGGTCCTCCGATCGAATAGCCGAAGTTGTGCTGCTTGAAGGGCTGCCTTGGGATCTCGGAGGCGTTATTGTTGAAGCCATTGGCGCGGAAGGCGTCGTTTTGCACGTAGTAGTAAGCGCTGCCGTGCACTTCGTTGGTGCCGCTCTTGGTGGCGAAGTTGGCCACCGCGGTCTGTGCGCCGCTGTACTGCGCCCCGACGGTGCCGGTCTGTAGCTTGAACTCGCTCACCGATTCGGCGCTCGGGCTGAATTCGTTGTTGCTGCCGCCCTGAAGATCCATGCGGCCAATCGAGATGCCTTCGATCAGAATTTCGTGCGAATAATACTGCCCGCCGTTGATCGATCCCTGGAAGGTGCCGCCCACCGTGCCGGGAAGGCTGGTGAAGATGAACTGCTGGATCTGGCGGCGGCCATCGCCGACGACGATGGGCCAGGTGTCGAACTCCTTTTTGGTGACGTAGCTGCCGATTTCGGCGGTGCCGGTTTCGAGCAGCGGCGGTTCGGCGGAGACGGTAACCTGATCGGTGACTTGGCCGACCTCGAGGACGAAATCGACGGTGAGGGTTTGAGCGACAGCGAGGATCACATTTTCGCGGATCGCGGTTTTGAAGCCGGGAGCCGAAGCGAGCAACCGGTAGGTTCCGGGCGGGAGATAGGGCATGCGGTACACGCCGGCGCTGGTGGTGGTGACCGGCGTCTCGACGTTGGTGGCGACATTGATGGCCCGCACGGTGGCGCCGGCGATGACGGCCCCGGACGGGTCGCTGACAGTTCCGTTGAAGGTTCCCCGCTCGCCCTGCGCGAAGAGCAACGCACTGGCCGAGAGGAGGCAAAGCACTCGAAGTGTCATCGGATATAGCCCCTTTACTTGCATTCACCGGCCCCTCTCAAACAACGAGGGCCCCTGACATCAAAGCGAGACTACCTCCGGGCGCTCTCAGTTGTCAACTGGAGTTATTTAAGAAATAGTTATTAACACTTACAAAGAGTCACTAATGCTAACTAATGAGAGTCAGTATCAGGCTTGCTGACTTAGTTGGCCCTTGATATCCCCGCGGGCAAGCTTGACGCACGCCGAGCGCCTTTGCGACCCGTGGGCGCGGACGGTTGGTCAGGGCACGGAGGAAAAAAGGCCGGGACATCCCGCCAGGGGGCGTCCCGGCCACACGCGGAGAGGGCCGCGAAAGAACACTAGAAAGTGACCCGGAGGGCCAGTTCGAT
>DATLZF010000039.1:0-7048 GCA_035574135.1 Candidatus Methylomirabilota bacterium | reverse complement strand
ATCCGCGCAGCAACAGCCTGCTCATCACGGCCAATCAGGAGGACAACCGCGCCATTGACGAACTGTTGAAGCGCCTGGACGCCAAGCTGGAAAATCCGGCCCTGACGCTCACGGTCCTCCCGCTCAAGCACAACGACAGCGCCAAGGTGGCCGCCCTGCTGGAAGGCATCTTCGCCGCGCGGTTGCGGGCGCAGACGCTGCCGGGGCAGACGCCGCTGCCCTCCGAGCAGGTCGAGATTCAGGCGGAGTCGCTGAACAACGCCCTCGTCGTCTCCGCCAGCCGGGAGAACCTCGATCTGATCCGTGGCCTGCTGGAAAAGATTGATGCGCAGCCGGCGCTGGAGGGAGGCCAGCTTCAGGCCTTCACCTTGACTCACGCGGACGCCCAACGGGTCGCCGCGATGATCAAGGGACTGGTGGATCAGGGGCTGTATCGGCCCGGTCTCCCGGCCGGCGCGGTCGTTCGCGGCACGCCGCGCGACGCGCTGGCGATCAGTGTCGATCCGCGCAGCAACACGCTCCTCGTCAGCGCCAGCCCGGAAAACCTCGCCGTGGTGCGCGAAATCATCAGCAAGGTGGACACGAAGGACTTCCCGGCGGCTGGCGACGTGCGGATGTTCCCGCTGAAAAACGCCCGGGCCAGCTCGTTGGCGACGACCCTCGAACAGTTTTTTCGCGCCAAGCGAACGGCCGACGCCGTGGCGCTCAACGCCAGCGAACGCACCATCCCCGCCTCGGTGATTGCGGACGACCGGGTGAACGTGCTCATTGTCACGGGCACCAAGGAGGCGTTCGACGTGACCGAGCGGTTGCTCGAGCAACTGGATGGCGAGAGTGCGTTTGCCCGGATGAATTTTCGCGTGTTCCCACTGAAAAAGGCCACAGCGGCGAAGCTGCAGGCGACACTGCAGCCCATCTTTGCCAACCGCCCGGCCAAGGTGCGCGGCGAGACGCCCGATCCCATCACCTTGGTCGCCGATTCCTGGGCCAACGCGCTCCTGGTGGGCGCGGCCGCCGACGACATGAGCGCGGTGGCGTCGCTCATCGAGCGGCTGGACAGTGATCCGGCGGACACGGGCATCGCGGTGCATCTGTTTCCGCTGGCCAAGGCGGACGCGCGCCGGGTGGCGCAGACGGTGCAAAGCCTCTTTCGCGAGGGCACCCCGGGCACGACGCTTCCGGTGACGGTGAGCGCCGACGAGCGCATCAACGCGGTGGTGGTTTCCTGCGGCGAGGCGGATGCCCGCCGCATCGGCGAGCTGGTCAAGAAACTCGACACCGAGCAGGTGGCGCGGGTCAGCGAGATCAAGGTGTTTCCCCTCAAATACGCCCGGGCTGAATCGCTGTCGGGCATCCTGAACACGGCCCTGAACACGAAGCCCGTACCCCTGAGCGAGCAGAGCCCGAATGCGCAGTCGGTGCTGCAATTCATCACCCGGACCGCGGAAGGGCAGGAACTCGTCACGGCGGCGTTGAAGGAGGCGGTCTTGATCACTCCCGACGCGCGGATGAACTCGCTGATTGTCTCGGGTCCGGTGGACTACATGGGATTGCTGGAACAGATCATTGGCCGGCTCGACGCCAGTTCGCCCCAGCAGGCGAAGATCAAGGTGTTCTATTTGCAGAACGCGGACGCGCGGCAGATGGCGGACTTGTTGATGCAGATGTTCCGCATGACGCAGGCCACCCAGGCGGGCGCGCAACGGTCGATTCAGTACACGCTCGTTCGGGCCCGGACGACGGAGACCGGCGAACCGGGGCCGGAGGAAGAGGTGGCCTCGGCCACCGTGGGCACGGCCGAGCAGAACGCGCTGACGGTAACGGTCGATCCGCGCACCAACAGCCTGCTGGTGGGCGGGACGGATCACTATGTGGCGCTGGTTTCGCAGATCATCGAGTCGTTGGACGCCAGTCCCGCCAGCGAACGGACGACCGAGGTGGTGCGGTTGAAGAACGCGCAGGCATTGGAGGTCGCCACGGCCATTCGCACGTTTCTGGACCAGGAACGGCTGCGGGTGACGCAGGCGTTGGGCCCCGAGGCGGTGGGCACGGCGCAGCGGATGCTCGAACGGGAAGTGGCCGTGGTGGCCGTCACCAACAGCAATACGCTGCTCGTCTCGGCCAACCCCCGCTACTTCCAGGAGATCAAGTCTGTCATCGACGAAATTGACAAGCCCCAGCCCCAGGTGCTCATCCAGGTGTTGCTGGCGGAGGTAACTCTGGACGAGGGGCGGGAAATGGGTCTGGAGTGGTCCTACAACGATGTGCCCTACGCGGCCGGAATTTCCGTGGATGAATCCAAGTGGATCGCGTCCGGCTTCGCCTCGGCGGTGACCGGGGGCCGCTACGATTTTCTGTTGCAGGCGCTCGAGGAGTCGGGCCGCCTCGAGGTGTTGAGTCGCCCGCAGATCGTGACAGCGGACAACCAGCCTGCCACCATCAACATCGGCCAGCGGGTACCGCTGATCACCGACAGCCGCGTCACGCCGCAGGGCGACACCATCAACTCCTTCCGTTACGAGGACGTGGGAGTGAACCTCTCCGTCACGCCCAAGATCAGTCCGGATGGCCTGGTGAAAATGGAGATCGGCACCACCAACAGCGCGTTGAGCAGTTCCACGGTGGAGATCAACCGCTCCGCCACCGTGCCGATCATCAACCAGCGCCGCGCCAATACCACCGTCAGCGTCCAAAGCGGGCAGACGGTCATCATCGGAGGGCTGATCGGCACCGTGGACGACAAGCGCGTCTCGCGGGTGCCGGTGCTCGGGGAACTGCCCATCCTTGGCTTCTTTTTCCGCAACAGCAACGACACCAAGGATCGCAAGGAACTGATCATCCTGTTGACGCCACAGGTGCTGTCCACGGCGGTGGGGCAGGGCGTCGTTCGCTCCATGGAGGAGGTGACGCGGGAAAACCTCGACCACTCGCGCATCAAGGATGAGATCAAGCGCGATGAGTTGCAGAAACAACTGCTGGACCCGCTGTTCCCGGTGCCCCGCACCACGCCACCGACCCGACCTGATGAAACGACTCCGGAAGAAGAGCTGTGATGGGCGCGGGCGGTCTGCCTGCGTTCGCAGCGGGTTGAGCGTCGTGCTGGCGGCTTGGGGGCTGGTGGCCGGCCTGGGGGCGGGGTGTGTCTCAGGAACGGGGTCCGGCCGGGGCGGAGGTTCGCCGATCCAACAACTGCATCTTTTCAGCACTCCGGTGGCGGTGGATTTCGACGCCACGCCCGGGGCGGATGGATTCGCCGTGCGCATCTACGCTACCAACGGCCGCGAGGCGAAAGGAGTCCCCATCACGCGCGGGCAATTGGACTTGCTGCTCTACGATGGCACGCCGGCCGAGACGGGATTGGACGCAGCCAAGCCGCTGCGGGTGTGGAGCTATCCGGCGCGGGACTTGAAGGGTAATGTGGCGCGGTCCCCGCTGGGCGTCGGCTACCGCTTTGCGTTGCCCTGGGGCGAGCATCGGCCCACCCGCGATCGCGTCACCCTGGTGGCGCGGTACGTGGCTCCTTCGGGCGCGGTGGTGCGTTCGGCACCGACGACGATCGCGCTGGTGGTGAGATGAAAGAGGATTTGCCGCCCATGACGCTGTCCGAAATGCGGGTGCACTACGACCGGGGCCGGCTCGAACGGGAAGACCTGCGGGACGATCCCATCGAGCAGTTCAACCACTGGCTGCGGGAGGCGTGCGAGGCGGCGTTGGTGGAGCCGAACGCAATGATCCTCGGCACGGTGGACCCGGAGGGCCGGCCGGCGGCGCGTACGGTCCTCCTCAAGGGGGTGAGCCGCGAGGGCTTCGTTTTCTTCACCAACACGGAAAGCCGCAAGGCGCGGCACATCGCCGGGCAGCCGCATGTGTCGTTGCTGTTCCCGTGGTTGGCCCTGCAGCGCCAGGTGGAGGTCCGCGGCGTGGCGCATCGTCTGCCGACGGCCGAGGTGGTGGCCTATTTCCTCACCCGGCCCTTTGGCAGCCAGTTGGCGGCCTGGGCTTCGCCTCAGAGCCAGGTCATCTCCGCCCGATCCGTCCTCGAGATGAAGTGGGAGGAGGCGAAGCGGAAGTTCCGCGCGGGGCAGGTGCCGTTGCCGTCCTTCTGGGGCGGTTACCGGGTCGAGCCGCTGCAGGTCGAATTCTGGCAGGGTCGCGCGAACCGTCTCCACGACCGCTTCCTCTACACTCGCCAGGAGGATGGCACCTGGCGGATTGAGCGGCTGGCCCCGTGAGCCGACCGGTGACGCGGTGGCGCGGAGCGGGCCTGTGCGTTCGGATCAGAACTGCCGGGTGTAGGTGAAGAACAGCAGGAAGTCCGCGAAGGAGGCGTCGCCGTGGCCACCCGTGATTTCATCGGTGGCGCTGCGCTGGCGGTTGCGGAGCAGGGCGACCGGCGCCGTCAGGCTCAGCGTGTTCTTGCCCTTCATCCAACTGAGGCCCGGTTCGATCGACACGATGAAGCCTGGCCGGCGAAAGCCGCCGTCGCCGCCGACGGCGTCATGCGGCGGGATGCCTTCCAGACGGCCGCCGAGGCTGAGCGAGAGGCCCTGTTCCGGCCAGAGGGCGTAGCTGAAGCCGCCACGGCCGAGATACTGGTCGGGCACGGAGTTGACGTCGTCATTGTTCGGGGAGCCGGGAGCGGAAAAGCTGGCGGTGTTGTTGAACTCCTTCGGGCTCATCAGATACATGCCGTTCAGGTAGGTGAAGAGCCGGTCGGTGAGTTGCCAGTAGCCGGCCGTCTGGAAAATGATGCCCCACCCGCCGTCGCCGGGCTGGATGGCGACATCCACCGGCCGCCGGACGGGGCCGCCCGGTTGGTGGAAGTCGTCCTCTTCGTCGTCACTGCCCGTCGGGGGCTTGACGCCGAGTCCGAAGGACAGGTTGGCCTTGGGGTGTTGGGCGGGGTCGCGCAGCCAGTAGTCGGCCGTGACCCGCAGGTCGCCGATACCGGCGGCGCGGGTGGTAAACTGGGGGCCACCCATGCCCATGTGCTCGTGGCGCGTGGTGCGCTCGGCGTAAATGATGGGAAGATCGACCGAGAGATTGATCCGTGGCGTCGGCGAATAGGTGGCCAGAATGTCGAAGGAATGAATCGTGTTGATGACTTGGCTGCCGGGCTCCATCGGCAATTCGTCGCTGCCGGAGAAATAGCGGTCGGCGTTCAGGTAGCGGTAGGCCAGAGATACCTGCCACGGGCTCATGGGGGGATGCTCTTGGAGTTGGCCGATGCCTGGCAGCGTGCAGGCACCCGGCGACCGGATGGCCATGCAGCCCTGGCTGCGGGCGTCGGGCGAGGCGGCGAGAGCGACCCCGGTGGCGGTGGCAAAAAGAGCGTGGCGAAGCGATGCGTTCATGGATGTTGTGGATGGGCTGGCGAGAACGGGCTCCAACCGGGGCGGGGCATCCGCGCCATCCGGGTCGTCTGACGACTCGACGAGGCGCGGACATTGGACGACCTGCTCCGGGGTATGGCAGCACCGTTACTCATCATTCAATGGATTCTCCATTACATAGCGAAAGGAGGACGGCTTCGCTCTGATTTGGGGAACAACTGCTGGAGGCGAGGGGTGAAGTGCCATGGTTCCGTGGCCAGCCACGCCAAGGCGGGCGGGCACGGTGGGTGTTGGCGGATCGGAACTCGCGGTTGTGACTTGGCGGGACCCGATGGCCGCGGAGCGCTTGCCGAGGCCTTGTGGCGTGGAGCATTCTTCCTCCATGTCTCAGCCCGATCTGCTGCGCTTGCCGGAAACCAATCCGTTGGAAATCTACCGGCTCCGCGATGGCCTCTACGCGGTCGATCTTCTCACGGCGGCTTTGGTCCACTTCGATTTTTTCACCTGGCTGGCGGCAAATCCGGGGTCCCGAACGGACATCGGGCGGGGTCTCGGGCTGGCGGAACGGCCGTTGGACGTGATGTTGACGTTGTTCACCGCCTTGGGATTGGTCGAATCGCAGCGGGGCGAATTCCGCGTCACACTCCGGGCTCGGGAGCATTTGCTGCGTTCGTCGCCGTGGTTCCTGGGGCCGTATTACGCCTCGCTGAAGGATCGGCCGGTGTGCCGGGATTTTGTCAACGTCCTGCGCACGGGCCGCCCGGCCAACTGGGGCAGCTTCAAGGACGAGAAGGAGTGGGCCAAAGCCATGGAGCAGGCCGGGTTTGCGGACCAGTTTACGGCCGCGATGGATTGTCGTGGCGTGTATCTGGGCGGGGCGGTGGCGCGGGTGTTGGACTTTGGCAGTCGGACGAGTGTGCTCGACATTGCGGGAGGTTCCGGCATTTACGCGTGTGCCCTGGTCGCGGCGCACCCGCAACTGCGAGCCACCGTGCTGGAGCGGCCCCCGGTGGATCAGGTGGCGGAGCGGAAGATTCGCGAGCGGGGGCTGGCCGGCCGCGTGTCGGTGGTCGCCGGCGACATGTTGGCGACGGAGTTGCCGGCGGGGTATGACGTGCACTTGTTCTCAAACGTCCTGCACGACTGGGACGAGCCGGTGGTGATCGAGCTCTTGGCCAAGTCCTACCGTGCGCTGGCGCCCGGCGGGATGGTGGTGATCCACGATATGCACTTGCACGAGGACAAATCCGGACCCCTGCCGGTGGCGCAGTACTCCTGCCTGTTGATGCACTCGACCGAGGGCAAGTGCTATTCGCTGAGCGAGTTACGGGGCTACTTCGAACGAGTGGGCTTTCAGGGTATGCAGTTCATTCCTACCGTGGCCGATCGAAGCCTCGTTCTGGGCTTCAAGCCGGGTGGCACCGGCTCTTGATTGAGTGAGGTCTGTTGGCCGGGGGTGGATCGTCCGGCGGCCCGGCGAAGCCGGCGGGCTGCAAGATCCGGGTGGCCGCAGCGAGAAAGAACCCCGTTTGAGCCCGGCTGTCCTTCCTTCGTCCTTTCCTTTTCAGGGAGATGGGCTACTTTGCCCGCCGTAACCTGATTGTAATAATTGAGTCGTGACGTGGTTCGTGGAGTACCCTGTCCCTCGGGACAGGAGGGTTGCATCGGATATGCCGCTCTTTTCCGGCCTTCGGCCGGGCTGGGTGTCCCGCCTG
>DATLZF010000038.1:0-4720 GCA_035574135.1 Candidatus Methylomirabilota bacterium | reverse complement strand
TGCGAACTCCTTATGGATGACCGCCGATGCACGGCCTCCGGGGCGTGGGGCAGATGATGTTCACCCAATACATCGTGGTGGGAGACGCGGAGTGCTTGTGCACGGCCACCATGACGTTCACAACACCAGCGAAGTTCTTTTCTGTCTCTGCGCCAACTCCAATCCGCAACGCGACAGCATCTTCGCCAAAGGCCCGGCCGACGTGCTCGACCACGCCACCAGCGAGATCGCCAGCGGCAGCCAACTCGGTCTTCGTAAAGCCTGAGCAGGTCGTGCCCCCCGGTGGGGAAGTTGAAGGTGTTGAGCACACGCCGCAAGGGGAGGAGCTGCTGCGCCTCCTCCGGACAAGGCCCAGCCGCGGCCCGCAGCACTTGCCATCCTCCCGGCATGCACAGCACCTGCTTTGAACTTTACCGCATGCGCACAGATCGTCATTGGCTGCACCAGAAGCTGGTCGCCTTCGCCCGCCACGGCTATGAATGCATCGTGCTCTTGGCCGTCAACGACAAGAGGGAGGTCGATCCCACGATACCGGTGTGTCCCGAGAAGCCGGTGGCAGCCTGCAACCCGGACCGCGGGACACCTTCGCGGCACTCCGACTGCGGTTCGCGCCGGCCCCGACGGGGAGGTGGGGCCGGCGTCCTGCTCATGGGCAGCGCGGCCAGTCTCCGGCGAACCATCTGGTCGGAACGCGTGCCTGGCGGCAAGGTCGTCGAATTGCCAGAACATCCGTTGAGAAAAATGAACACAGTCCTGTCCTGCTTCCCGGTGCTCGTATCGCTCTGCTTTGCCATGACCGCCACAGGCGGGCCGACCAACGCGGTCCCGCTACTGGAGATCGAACGGCAGGTGACCCATGGCTACGCCACCAACGACGGGGTGCGCATTCACTACGTCAGGCTTGGGCAGGGGCCGTTGGTGGTGATGATCCACGGCTTTCCGGACTGCTGGCTGACGTGGCGCCGACAGATGCCGGCGTTGGCGCAGCAACACGAGGTGGTGGCCATCGATCAGCGTGGTTACAACCTCAGCGACCGCCCGCAGGGCGCGGAAAATTATGACATGAAACTGCTCGTGGCCGATGTGGCGGCGGTGATTCGCGCGCGGGGACGGACTCGGGCCATCGTTGTCGGGCACGACTGGGGCGGCGCGGTGGCGTGGACCTTCGCGATGACGCGGCCGGAGATGACGGAGAAACTCATCATCCTGAACCTGCCGCATCCGCGTGGACTCAGCCGGGAGCTGGCCAACAACCCGGAGCAGCGGAAGAACAGCGCCTACGCCCGGGGGTTTCAGCAGGAGGGCGCCCACACAAACCTCACCGCCGAGGGCCTGACCTTCTGGATCAAGGATTCGGCTGCCAGGCCGCGCTACCTGGAGGCGTTCCGTCGCTCGGATTTCGAGGCGATGCTGAACTATTACAAACGCAACTACCCGCGCGAGCCTTACGTCGAGGACACGTCCCCCGTGGTCCACGTGCAATGCCCGGTGCTGATGATTCACGGATTGAAGGACACAGCGCTCGGCCACGCTGCGTTGAACGGGAACTGGCAATACGTCGATAAGGACCTGACGCTGGTGACCGTGCCCGAAGCCGATCATTGGGTGCAGCAGGACGCGGCCGAATTTGTGACGCGCACCATGGTGAGTTGGCTGAATCGATGACGCCGGAGGGGAATAACCAGTTCCACGGAGCGGTCCCAGCCTCGTACGCACGCCGGATAAAACCGGGCAAGCCGTGACCACTGTGGCGATGGTTCCCGTTGTGCGCGGCTGCCGTGCGCAGGGGCGTTGCTGCAACGCCGTTCGCGCTGTCGCCATTTTCCAACTGCGCACCCACGGTGTGCGCTGTCGCGCGAATCCCGCGGGAAGCACACAATCCCGCTGGGATTGCAGAAGCGGATCGAGACCTGCCGCCAATTGAGGGCTTGTGAATCCTGCGGACGCTGGTCCTCCAACGCGGTCCTCCCCCGGAAGAACCCGGCGGGTTGATCAGTGGCGATCAGATGCGGGCTGACAGCGTCGGTCAGGTCGAATTAGAGCCCATTTACCGAGTTCGCTTGTTGGAGCGTGCCCATCCGCCAGCGCAGTTCGAGGCCGTTGGGTTTGCGCGCGCTCTCCAGCCGCGCGGCAATGTCGGCGATGCTCCAGAGGCGGACGAGGCCGCTGCCCTTGAGAATGCTGGTGCCGGTGGCATTGAAGGCGAGGGAGGTCACCGGTGCGGCATGCCCGGCGAAGACACGTGGCCCGAGGCGTTCGCCCCCGTCTTGCCGAAGGCAAGGACGCGATTGAAAATCCACTGCGAAGTGGCGGCATCTCTCGCCCCGGGTTCCCGTTGCGCTGCACGATACGCCCGCCGTGTACCTGGAAGGTTTGTTCACCAACTCCGCGCTCCCCTCGTCCGGGGCGGGAAACGATGGCGGTATCACCTTGCCTCTCGCGCAATACTTCAACCGGAACGCGCAAAAACTCATGGCCAGCCTTCGGCAACGCTCTATCCTCCGGACCAAACGCTCTTCACATGAAACGTGGTTTTGTCTTTTCCAGCGGCGCGCGCGTACCGGCGCCGGAGTCCCTGTGTTGCTCTTGCCGTCGCCATCGCGCGGGCTGGTTGGTGGCCGGGTTGGGGTTACTCATCGGGCTGCTTGGGCTTGGACGGCTCTCCGCTGCGGAAGCGCCCTCGCTCCGCGTGCTGTTTCTTGGCGACAACGGCCACCACAAACCGGCCGATCGATTCAAACAACTTCAGCCCGTGCTGGCCCGCCAGGGCATGGAATTGGTTTACACGGACAACGTGGCAGACCTGAATCCGGCCCGGCTTGCGGGGTTTGACTGTCTGGTGATCTACGCCAACACCACACGCTTGGAGCCACGTGAGGAGCAGGCGATGCTCGATTTCGTGGCGGCGGGTGGCGGCCTCGTCGCCATCCACTGCGCCAGTTACTGTTTCCTGAATTCGGAGAAATACATCGCGCTGGTCGGCGGACAGTTCAAAAGCCACGGGACGGGCACGTTCCGGGAAACCATCGTCCATCCCGAGCATCCGGTGATGAAGGGACTCTCGCCGATCGAGAGCTGGGATGAGACCTACGTGCACACGAAGCACAACACCAACCGGCTGGTGCTGGCGGAACGCCGCGACGATCGGGGCGCCGAACCTTACGTGTGGGTGCGGGAGCACGGCCGCGGGCGGGTGTTCTACACGGCGTGGGGGCACGATCAGCGCACCTGGTCGAATCCCGGCTTTCACGCGCAGGTGGCCAACGGCATCCGCTGGACCTCCGAGCATTCGCCCACGCGGCTAACGGCGCGCACCGGCCTCCGGCCGTTCGAATACGTCGAGGCGCCCGACAAGCTGCCGAACTACACCCCCAACGCCCAGTGGGGCACCCAGGGCGAACCCATCGGCATCATGCAAAAGCCGCTCGATCCCGCCGAGTCAATGAAACATCTGGTCACTTTCCCCGAGTTCGAGACGAGCCTGGTCGCCAGCGAGCCGGACATCATCAAGCCCATCTGGCTGGCGTGGGATGAGCGGGGGAGGCTGTGGATCGCCGAGACGGTCGATTATCCCAATGAACTCCGGCCCCTCGGCGAGGGGCGGGATCGCCTGAAAATCTGTGAAGACACCAACGGTGACGGCCGGGCGGACAAGTTCACCGTTTTCTGCGACCGGTTGAGCATCCCGACCGGCTTCGTCTTTGCCAACGGTGGTGTCATTGTTGTTCACTCCGGGCAAACCGAGTTTTTCAAAGACACCGACGGCGACGACCGCGCGGACGAGCGCCGGGTGCTCTTCACTGGCTGGGGCATGCGCGACACGCACGCCACCGCCAGCAACCTGCGCTACGGCTTCGACGGCTGGATCTGGGGCGTCGTCGGTTACTCGGGTTTCGATGGCACGGTGGGCGGGAAGCGAATCCGCTTTGGCCAGGGCATTTTCCGTTTCAAGCCGGACGGTTCGGTGCTGGAATTCGTCCGCGCCAGCAACAACAACACTTGGGGGCTGGGTCTCACCGAGGATAATCTCATTCTCGGCTCCACCGCCAACGGCAACGCAAGCATGTACCTGCCCATCCCCAATCGCTATTACGAGGCGGTGAACGGCTGGTCCGCCGCCCGCCTGGAAACCATCGCCGACAGCCAGCGGTTTTATCCCATTACGGACAAGGTGCGGCAGGTCGATTTCCACGGCCGCTACACGGCCGGCTCCGGCAGCGCCATCTACACCGCGCGTGCTTTCCCGAAGGAGTATTGGAACAAGGTCCAGTTTGTGGCCGAACCCACCGGCCACTTGCTCGGCAAGTTTCATCTCGAGCGGCGCGGCGCGGATTTCATCGCGCACAACGGGCGCAACTTCCTCGCCAGCGATGACGAATGGACCTCGCCCATCTACGCCGAGGTCGGCCCGGACGGCGCACTCTGGGTGGTGGACTGGTACAACTACATCATCCAGCACAACCCGACGCCGCGCGGTTTCCGCACCGGGCGCGGGGCCGCCTACGAGACGACGCTGCGCGATAAGACGCACGGCCGCATTTACCGCGTCAGCTACCGCGGGGCCCGGCCCGGCCCCGCGCCGGCGCTGGCCGGCGCCTCTGTCGAACAGATCATCGCCGCGCTCAAGAGCGACAACCTACTCTGGCGCCTCCACGCCCAGCGTCTGCTCATCGAACGCGGCGCGCGGGATGCCGTGCCCGGGCTGCTCGACCTGATTGCG
>DATLZF010000037.1:0-4249 GCA_035574135.1 Candidatus Methylomirabilota bacterium | reverse complement strand
AATGAACTCAAGCGCGGGATCGAGCACGCCGCCGAAAGCGTACTGGGCGATGATACCGAGGCCCTGCGCCGGGCCCGCCGCGAACTCGACTCGCTCTCCGAACAGCTCAACCGCGAAATTCAGCAAAACGCTCCGGAACTGGCCCGGGGCCAGCCCGCCACGCAACCGGGGGCAACGAACAACGCGGCCACCGCGCCAGGCTCATCCCCTGCTCAGGCGGAAACCCAACCCGGCGATCGGCCACAGCAGGAGGGCGCCGGCCGGCAACCGGCGGAGGACGGCCGGGCGGCCAACCAGCAGGCCCAGCAGGGAGCTGGACAGGAGGGCCAGCGAGGGGGTGCGCGCCAGCCGCAGCCCGGTCAAGGCCAGGGTAACCAGCCGGCCGGACAACAGTCGCAACAAGCCCCGCAGCCGGGCCAGGGTCAACAGGCGGATCAGCAAGCGCAGCAGGCTGGACAGCAGCCCGGCGAAGGTCAGCAGCAGACTCAAGCGAACCAGCAGGGGCAGCGCGGACAACAGGGTCAAAGCGGGCAGCCAGGTCAGCAGGGACAGGGGCAGGCCCAGGCCCGACAGAATCAGCAGCCGCAGCAAGCCGGACAAGGCCGGCAACCCAACCAACAGGCTCAAACGCCGGGCCAACAGCCTGTTCAACAGGCGCAGCAACAGGGCCAGCAGCCCGGCCAGGGTCAGCAAGGCCAGCCCAATCAGCAGGCGCAACAAGGTCAGGGCCAGCAAGGACAGGGAACACAGCCCGGTCAACAGCCGGGCCAGCGGGGCATGGCCGGTCGTGAACCCGGCGATCAACAGGCCCCCCAACAAGCCCGCGCCCAGGAGCGCACCAACCAGCGACGCGGCGGTCGCAACCAGACCTCCGGCTCGGGCGGCGACAGTTCGACCATCGGCCAGGAGTCGTTCCGCAATTTCTTCGACGAGAACGGGCGCGAGGAGGGGCCGGCGGGCGAAGGACCGTTGACCGGCGCGGAATACAGCCAGTGGGCCGACCGCCTGCGCGAAGTCGAAGAGCTGATCGACCTGCCCGATCTGCGCAACGAGGTGGTGCGCGCCCGCGAACGGGCCCGCCAGATGCGCGCGGATTTCAAGCGCCATGGCAAGGCGCCGCAGTGGGATCTGGTGCAGGCCCAAATCTCGGAACCGCTGGCCGAGGTACGCCGGCGCGTGGCCGAGGAACTCGCCCGCCGGGAGTCGAACGAGGCTCTCGTTCCCATCGACCGGGATCCGGTGCCACAGAAGTATTCCGATCTCGTTCGCCGTTACTACGAAAAGCTCGGCGGCGAGGACCGCTGAAGCCCCCGCCCGTGGGCGCCGCCGTGTTTCAACTCCGTGGAACGCTTCCCAGCCGGCTACTGCGGCTGGTGGTGCTGGGCGTGGCTCTTCTGTCGGGCGTCAGCGTCAGTCCCGCCGTCTCCGACCGTCCCAACGTCATCATCATCATGACAGACGATCAGGGCTATGGCGACCTGGGGCTGCATGGCAATCCGGTGCTCGCAACCCCGCACCTGGACCGATTGGGAAGCCAGGGCGTGCGCCTGGGGAATTTCTACGTCTCGCCTGTATGCGCCCCCACGCGGGCGAGCCTGTTGACGGGCCGCTACAACCACCGCACCGGCGTGGTTGATACCTATCGCGGCCGGGCCCTCATGGCCCCGGACGAAGTAACGCTGGCCGAAATGCTGCGCAGCGCGGGCTACCGCACGGGAATCTTCGGCAAATGGCATCTGGGCGACAACCACCCGCTGCGGCCGATGGACCAGGGCTTCGACGAATCCCTCGTCCACCGCGGCGGCGGCATCGGCCAGCCCTCCGATCCGCCGGGCGGCACGAACTACTTCGATCCGGTGCTGTGGCGCAACGGCCGGGCGGTGACCAACCGGGGTTATTGCAGTGACGTGTTCACCGATGCGGCGATTGATTTCGTGCGCCGCCAAACGAGCCGGCCGTTCTTCGCCCTGCTTGCCTTCAACGCGCCACACACCCCGCTGATCGCGCCGCCGGCCGGCTACGAGAAATATCGAAAGCAGAGTCTTGCGCACGACCGCTTCCC
Source organism: Candidatus Methylomirabilota bacterium (assembly GCA_035574135.1). Taxonomy (GTDB): domain Bacteria; phylum Verrucomicrobiota; class Verrucomicrobiia; order Limisphaerales; family DATLZF01; genus DATLZF01. The sequence goes on along the minus strand of DATLZF010000037.1, from coordinate 2,187 downwards.
CGCAGTGGGGCAGCCGTTGGCCGGCGACGCCGACGAGGATGCCGTGGCGCGGGTTTACGCGATGATCGAGAACATCGACGCCAACGTCGGCCGGCTGCTGGCCGTGCTCGACGAACGGGGACTGGCCAGCAACACAATCGTGATCTTCCTGACCGATAACGGCCCTCAGGGCGTGCGTTACAACGCGGGGTTGCGCGGGCGCAAGGGCAGCGTGTTCGAGGGTGGGATCCGCGTGCCGTGCTTCTGGCGGTGGCCGGCCCAACTGCCCGGCGGTGTCGTGATGGACCGGCCCGCGGCCCACATCGACGTCGTGCCAACGGTGCTGGCGGCCTGCCGGGTTCGGGCACCACGCTCAGCGGTGTTCGATGGGCGCAACCTGCTGCCGTGGCTCCGGAACCCCGCGGCGGCCTGGCCGGAGCGGACGCTGTACTTCCAGTGGCATCGGGGCGAGGCGCCCCAACTCTATCGCGCGTTTGCGGCGCGCTCAGGGCGGTTCAAGCTGGTGCAGCCCGAGTCGGTCGCCGAAACGAACTGGATGGGACCGCCCATCTTTCAACTCTACGACCTGGCCCATGACCCGTATGAGCGGCACGACGTGGCGGCGGCCCATCCTGAAATCGTCGAGCAAATGCGAACCGGCTACGAGGCGTGGTTTCGCGATGTGGGGCGCACGCGTGGCTTCGACCCCGTGCGCATTTACTTGGGCACCCGGCACGAGAACCCCGTGACCCTCACCCGGCAGGACTGGCGGGGAACGCGAGCGGAGTGGTCGCCCCGCGGCGTGGGGCATTGGGAAGTGGATGTGCGGCGCGCCGGGCGATACCAGGTCACGTTGCAGTTCGGTCCGGTGGCCGCGGGCACAACGGTGCACTTCGATCTGCGTGACGTGCACGCCGAACGGACCCTGCCTCCGGGCGCGGTCGAGGCGACGTTCCCCGATCTGCGGTTGCCGCGCGGCCCGGCCCGGCTCCGGGCATGGTTGGCGACGGGCGGAACCAACGTGGGAGTCCTTTTTGTGCACGTGGCGCGATGATGAGCGAACGATGTCCTGAGGTGGAAGCGATGCTCGCACCGGCGCCGCGGCCCCCGCTGGTGCGGGCGCAGGTGCTCTGGTGGGCCCTGGGTCTGGCCGTCCTGTGTTTCGTCTTCTTCAAGTTCTGCCTCGTGCCGGTCACGATTCTGGGGGACAGCATGCTGCCCACTTATCGCGACCGGACGGTGCACTTCCTCAACCGGCTGGCTTACTGGTCGGAGCCGCCGGCCCGAGGCGACGTGGTGGGGCTGCGGCACTCCAGTGGCGACATTTACATCAAACGCGTCATCGGTTTGCCGGGTGAGGAATTGACGTTCGAGGAGGGACGGGTGCGAGTGAACGGCCGGTTGATCGAGGAACCTTACATCGAGGGCCGGTTGCCGTGGGACCTTCCCGCGGTCCGCCTGGGCACAAACGAGTGGTTCGTCATGGGCGATCACCGGCGTGTGTCCGTGCTGGGCAAGGTGACGCGGGATCGCATTCTCGGGCGCATCGTCAGCCTGCCCCGACACCGGAACTGACCGCACACCGTCAGGCCCGGCTCATGGCGACGGGCGCGATCGGCCGGTTGTGCGTGCGAATGGCGGAGTGCCCGGTCAGGCAAGGATGGGGCGGATGACGTCGCCGGAGACATCCGTGAGGCGAAAATCGCGGCCCGCGTGACGGTAGGTGAGGCGCTCATGGTCGAAACCCAGCAAGTGCAGGATCGTGGCATGCAGATCGTGCACGCTGGTGCGGTTCTCGACAGCACGGAAGCCGAATTCGTCGGTGGCACCGTAAGCGGTACCACCCCGCACTCCGCCTCCGGCCAGCCAGACGCTGAAGCCGTAATGGTTGTGATCCCGCCCCAGTTTGGATTTGCCGCCCTCGCCCAGCTCCACCGAGGGGGTGCGACCGAACTCGCCGCCCCACAAGATCAAGGTGTCTTCGAACATGCCCCGCTGCTTCAGATCGGTCATGAGCGCCGCGATCGGCCCATCGATCTCGGCGGAATGCCGGCGGATGTTCGTTTCGATGTTGTCGTGGTGGTCCCAGGGCTGGCCCGCACCGTGCCAGAGCTGGACGAAACGAACGCCGCGTTCCAGCAGGCGCCGGGCGATGAGCGTTTGCCGGCCATGCACGTGGTCACCATACATCGCGCGGATATGGGCCGG
>DATLZF010000036.1:0-3916 GCA_035574135.1 Candidatus Methylomirabilota bacterium | reverse complement strand
GGCAAAGCCGTTCGAGCCATAAGCATTTTGCCAGCTCGCTCCGGCATTGCTGGAGTAGGCCAGCGAAATGTAGTTCGAGTTGGGCGCGGGCGGACGACCGGGATAGGCGTGGTAGGCGACGTGGATGCGGTTGTGCCGGTCCACGATCAGGAGCGGATCGAACTGCCGGTCCGTGCCCGAAGCGAGGGTCTGCTCGGCGTTCCAAGTCGCGCCGCCGTTGGTGCTCGAGCGGAATTTGATGTTCCAGTCCGAACCGGGAACGAACGGACTGGCGGTGGTGTCGCGCCAGGCCACGGCGAGGACCTGGCCGCTGGCGCCAGTAAAGTCGGCGGTGGGGAAGGCCGAATGGAGGCCGTCGTCCTGGCTGAGCATGACCGGCGCGTCGAAGTGCGTCGTGCCCGCAGGGCGTTGCGCATACCACACCTCGGCGGTGTCGGTAGCGGATTCCGGATTGCCGGTGTGCCAGATGACGTGGAGGCGGTTGGAGCGGTCGGCGGTGATTTGTTGGAAGGCGATGGTTTTTCCGCTGTTGGTGATTTGCGTGTATTCCGAGAACGTGTGGCTCGCCGAATCCAGGCCCGCGTAATGGATGGAGGTGCCGGAGGCCCAGGAGCAATGCAGCCGGTCGGTCGTGTCGGCGACGATGCTGGGCAGGCCGGAGGGCGGCGCGCTGGGCCTTGGATTGAACGGGAGGGGCGCGGCCCAGTTTGTGCCGTGGTCGTCAGTCCACGTGAGCTTGAAGCGTGAGACACCGTTGGTGGTTTCCTTGAAGACGATGTAGGCGCGGCCGGAGGACAGGACAGTCATGTTGTTGGGAACGCCGCCGCCGCACACGGAGTTGGTGGCAACCTTGGGCAGGGGCAATTCACCGGACCATTCCGAGGCAACGGTGGCAGCGAGCGAGAGGCTGGTGGCGAGGGCCGCTGTCAGTGAAGCAAACGACGCTTTCATGGCCGCTCCAGACGGCGATCCGGAGCCGCGGGTTACGGACTGGTTGCGCAGAGCTTCTTCGGCGCAAACTGTGAGCGCCGCGCCCGGTCATTGCCCTTGGTTGAAGCTCTCTTTGATCACGCGCGCCGGGTCGAGTCCGGGCGGTATGGGGGCGGCCGGGGGTGACGGCTCAATGTGGACGGTGACATCGTTGATGCGATGCTGGGAGGCCAGCAGACGATCTTTTACCGCGTGGCCGATCTCGTGGCCCCGGCGCACGGTGAGATCGCCATCCACCCGGACGTGGATGTCCATGGCCAGGTGCAAGCCATGTTTGCGGATGCGGCACTTTTCGATGCCGGCCACGCCCTCGACGTCCGCCGCGATGGCGCGGATGAATGCCGCCGTCTCGGGGGAGACCGAGGCATCCATCACCTCGTCCAGGGCGCCGCGCAACAGACGCAGCCCGTTGGCCGCGATCACGGCGCAGGCGACCAGGGCGGCCCAGTCGTCCGCCGCCTCGAATCCGGGTCCGCCGACCAGCGCGATGCCGATGCCAACGAAGGCGGCCGCCGAGGTCAGAGCGTCGGAGCGATGATGCCAGGCGTCGCTTTTCAGGGCGGCACTTTCCAGGTGCCGGCCGACTCTGAAAACCAGCCGGAAAAGCCCTTCTTTGATGAGGATCACGCCGACCAGAACCAGCAGCGTGAAGGGCGCCGGGGCGTGGTGGGGCGTGCGGATCTCGCGGATGCTTTGCGCGGCGATCAACAGCGCCGCGCCCAACAGCGTGAAGGAGACGAGGAGCGCCGCAATCGACTCGGCCTTGCCGTGTCCGAACGGATGATTGGCATCGGCGGGCCGGGCCGAGATGCGCAGGCCGCCCCAGACGACGAGTGAGCTGAAGATGTCTGCGATCGATTCGATGCCATCGGCGACGAGGGCGTAGGAGTGTCCGAGAATGCCAGCGAGGATCTTGCCGCCCGCCAGCAGGAGGTTGACGACGGCGGCCACGCCCGACGCGCGCAGGCCGGCGGCGATGGGGATGGACGCGGGCGGCGGCATAGGGTCATTCGGGGAGGGGGTGGCGATCACGCTGGCGTCCGGAGTGGATTCGCTTTGCCGGTTCCCCGGCCAGAAACGAAGTGGCGGCCAGGGCTTCGAGAGCGTGCCACATGGCAGAGGAGCCCGGCCGGCTTGGGCGAATCGGTTGCATCAGGTCCTCGCCCTTGCCTTCAAGCGGCCGCCGGCGACGGGGGATCGCAGAACGAACGCCTGTCATGTCTTCCTGACCGCGTCGCCGACGCGGATGATTCCGGGTTGCACAACCTTCGCGTTGACTCCCCGCAGCTTGAGCTGGCGACCCACCGGAGAATTGACCCACTTCAGCGCGTCGGGGCCGAAGCGGGCTGCGAACTTTTTGCAGCCGAGGTGCGGCTCGGCGGTGATCTCGATCAAGGCGGTACCGATGGCCAGGCGCGAACCGGGCGGCAGGTTGTCCGCGCTCAGGTCCAGGTCGATGTAGAGCTGATCGCCGGCCAGCGCCCAGCGTTCCCGGGTGCCGGCCACCAGGGCAATGGCGCGGGCGTTCATGATGTTCAACTGCATGTCGGGATCGGGGGTGCCGTCGGCCCGGCCGAAGCCGCCGCGCGTGCGCCAGTTATCGCCCACCAACCCGTCCGCCAGGCTCAACTCGCCGGTTGGCAGCACTTCGCGCTCGCCGACGCTCGGCCGGCGCACGATCCAGGCCAGCGTGCCGACGTCCTTCGGCGATTGGCGAATGGTGTCCAGCCCGGCTTCCAATTCTTGCAGTGTCATCGCAGGAGTGATAGCAAGCCGGGTCCCGGCTGAGACAAGGATTAAAATCCACTCCGCCGGGTGGGAGGCGGGTGAACCGGCTCCAAGCCGTGATGGCGCGCCTGCGGCCGCGGCCGATGGAAGTGAAACGGATCAAGTTCAAACTCGTCATCGCCTACCACGGCGCGGCCTACCAGGGCTGGCAGGCGCAACAAGTCGGCACGGGCGTGCAGCAGAAGGTCGAGGAAGCGCTGGCCAGGTTGTTCCCCAGCCGGCCGCGTGTTCACGGTTCCAGCCGGACGGACACCGGCGTGCACGCCCTTGGTTTGGTGGCGCATTTCGAGGTGCCGCGCGCCGAGGCGATCCTGCCGGCGACCAAGCTGCTGCTGGCCCTCAATGCCTGGCTGCCGGAGGATGTTCGCGTGTTGGCCGCCAGCCGCTGTCGGGCGGATTTTCACGCCCGCTTCGACGCCCGCAGCAAACAGTACCGCTACCAGGTTTGGAACCACCCGGCGATGAATCCGCTGCTCCGGGATCGCGCCTGGCACGTTCCCCGCCGGCTCGATGTTGCCGCCATGCGCCGGGCCGCGCGGCTGTTCGAAGGGCGTCACGATTTCCGCTCGTTCCGGGCCAACCCGGATTACGACACCGACAACACGGTGCGCACCCTCACCCGCTGCACGATCGCGCGGAGCGGTCCGCTGTTGACCTTCGTCATCGAAGGGGACGGTTTTCTCTACAAGATGTGCCGGGGCATCGTGGGCACGTTGGTGCAGGTGGGCGAGGGCAAGATCGGCGTGGAACAGATCAAAGCGATTTTGGCGCGTCGCGACCGGCGGGTGGCGGGCGTGACGGCGCCCGCGCACGGACTGGTGCTTTGGAAGGTGTCATACGCATCGCGCCAGCGCGGCGGGCAACGGGAGGCTTCGGCGGGGAGTGCGGAGTGAGGTGCAAGGCTGCGACGCGCAAGGAGCCGCGACCATTCGCGTTCGTGTGCGACCCCCGCGCCCGCTTCTGAAAACCAGGGAAAGCTGGGTAGATCGTGACCCCTGTGGTGGGGGGAAGGCAAGTAGAGGTGGTGGCGTTTGGAGAGGTTGAGGGGACGCCAGTTCAACACCGCCCCGGCCAGCGCCGGGGCCTGGGCTTGGAGGATTTGCAGCGGGCTTTGCCATTCCTTGGCGCGGTTGGGGCG
>DATLZF010000035.1:0-6039 GCA_035574135.1 Candidatus Methylomirabilota bacterium | reverse complement strand
TCTCGGCCAAAGACCGAGAACGCCGGTGGCGGCCCCGCGACGCCCGCCACGTCCAGCGCCCCGGCAAGATTCGACGCGCCGAGGAAAACGTGGACTTCGCCCGAGTTGAGCAGCGTGTTGCTGACGCCATCACCCTCGAATGCCGCAATCGCCACGTCGTTGATCCCATCGCCGTTGAAGTCTCCCGTGCCGATGGTGCTGCCCGAATGGTCGCTGGGATTCGCACCGTAGATGGTCACGTCCGGCGGCGCGTTTGACAAATCACGCAATGCCGCCAGCGTGGCGCCGCCGAAGACGACCCAGGTTTCGCCCGCGCTGGTGCGTGTGTTGCTCGGACCATCTGCATCCGGTGCGCCACCGATCACGTCCGCAAACCCGTCGGCGTTCAGGTCTGCGAGCGCCAGCGCGCCCACGGGCTCGAGGGCCGCCGCGTCGATGATTGTGAGGTCCGCCGATCCGGTCTGAAGGTTGACCGAGCGTGGCAACGCCGAGCCAAATACGCCATAGACGCGCCCCCGAAAATCCGGGCCGGTGGATTGCTGACAGAACACGTCATCAAACCCGTCACCGTTCACGTCGCCCACGGCCACGTGGACCTGGCCGATCCGCCGCCCGCTCGGACCCGTGATCAGCAACGCGACCGGACTGGCCGCGAGGTCAATCGTTCCTGCGAGTGCCGGCGAACCGAGCACCCCGTAAACGCGTCCGGAGCTGCCGGCGGCTTCCGGCGCGGCGGCGATCAGATCGTCAAAGCCGTCGTTGTTGATGTCTCCGCTGGCCAGGCTTGTGCCCAGTTGCTCGCCGGAAGTTGCCCCCACCAGAATCGCGTTGGCCGCGCCAGCCTGGGTGTCCAACACCGATGGCAACGAAGCTGTGCCGAAAAACACGTAAACCGCGCCTGAGTTCGCCCGCCCCATCAAAGGACTGGCCGAGGGCGCGCTGATGGCGAGGTCATTGGTGCCGTCGCCGTTGAAATCGCCTGCAGCTACGGCCTTGCCGAAGAATGCCTGCGCCGGGTGGCTCGGCCCGTAGAGGATGCTGCCGGGCTGCGGCGCAGCGGTGTTGCCCGGATCGACGGTGGGTGGCACGGCGGCATGGATGAACCTGGGCGGCGGCAGACACCCGAGCAGGAGAACAGTGAGAATCACCCACGACCGCCAAGCGGACGGCTCGCAGTGGCGAAGCCGAGTTTTCATCGCCTTCTCGGGCTTTAGAGGCAGACCGTCTCTCCGAGCCATTCAGCGTGTCAATCCTTTTGTTGTCCTCGCCCGATCGCGAGGCCAGGCTCCGGGGATTTCCCTCGCCGTAGGAAAGGGCGATCGCCTGTAGCCGCCGCGCGGCTGCTGAGGCCCGACGGCGGTCCGTCCGGTTGCGTGCCGCGCGCCGGCGGCCGCCACAGGTATGGCATCTTCGAGCTGATGGCCGCGGTGTGATCTCCACGGCGGACGCTCAACTGCCAACGGCTCCGCCGGTATTGGTGCCCATGGATGATACCTCGGTGTCCCGCGTTGCGGTGACGGCTGCGACGAATGCCGGGAGGGTCGGCGGCGTGTTGCCGGGAGTCGGCGGCCCTATCATTGCCAACGCGCCCGGGGGCGCGGTCAGTGAGTCCACGGCGGGTGGCCTGCCGGGTGTGAAGGGGCCAGGAGGGCTGCGCGCCGAACCGCGGCCGGAGCGGCTGCGCTCTCCATCACTTCAACGGCATCGTACCGGTTTGGGGAGAGATTCCTTGGCGGAACGGGGTTCCTGGTCTAGCGTCGCCGCCGCTGGCCATGAATTTGCCGGAAACCTTTCTCACGGCGGAGTGGCGTCACCTTGCCATGTTGCATTATCCCATCGACCGGGCGGTGCTGGAGCCGCTCGTTCCGCCAGGCACGGTGTTGGACACCTATCGCGGCATTGCCTATGTGAGCGTGGTGGCGTTCCGATTTCTGCGCGCGCGGGTGCTCGGGCTGGCCGTGCCGTTTCACGAAGACTTCAGCGAGATCAATCTGCGCTTTTACGTGCGCCGGCTGGCCGGCGAGGACTGGCGGCGGGGCGTCGTGTTCGTGCGGGAGTTTGTGCCCTTGCGCGTGGTGGCTCTGGCGGCCCGCCGGCTCTACAACGAGCCCTACCTTGCCACTCCCATGCGCCACGACGTGGAGGTGACGGATGGCGCGGGTTCGGCCAGGGCAACCTACGAGTGGCAGTGGGGCGGGCGCTGGCATCGTGTCGCCGTTGAGGCCACGGGAACGGCGCGGCCCGTGGCGGCGGGTTCTGTCGAGGAATTCCTGACCGACCTGCACTGGGGCTACACGCGACAGCGGGACGGCGGCACGGTGGAATATCAGGTGGATCACCCGCTCTGGCCGGTTCGTTTGGCGTCGCGGGCGGGGTTGGAATGCGACGTGCGAAGCGTGTACGGCGAAGCATTTGCGGCCACCCTGTCGGCGCCGCCTGCGATGGCCCACTTGGTGGCAGGCTCGGCGGTCAGGGTTTCGCGACCGGTGCGGTTGCACTCGGGAGGTTGATTCGGTGCGGCAGCGCGGCGGGCGTGTGCAGGATCAGGTGTGGGCCTTTGCGGCGAAGCCCGCCCGGATAAACTCCCGAATGACGCCCAGTTCCGCTTCGCCGGCGATGGTATGCGGTTTGGGGAATTCCCGCCATTCGATATTCAGTCCCGCCGCCTGAAGTTCTGCCACCTGACGGCGCACCTGGGCGCAGGGGATGAGCGGGTCCTGGGTGCCGTGAGTGAACAGCATCCGTTGTTCGCGAGCCACCGGGGAAAGCTGGCGCAGCAACGCCGCCGGATCCAGCACGTAGCCGCTGACGCCCACGAGTCCGGCGAACCGGTGCGGGTAGCGGAAGCCGACCTCGGTGGTCATCAGACAGCCCTGGGAGAATCCAAACAGCACCGTGTCGCTGGTGGCGAAGCCCCGGTGTTGCTGGTCGTCGAGCAACTGGAACAACAGGCTGCGGCTACGCTCGACACCGGGCCGGGGATCGCCCGAGAAATCGTACCAGGAAAACCCGCCGTAGTAGGGGTCGGGGGCGTTGACGAGCAGGTAGTTGAGCCAGGGAATCCGCATCTCATCGGGCAGCCAGCGATAGCCGTCGATGCTGTCGCCCAAGCCATGCAGCGCGATCAGGAGCCGGCGCCAAGTCCGGTCTGAAGCCGGGATGAACTCGGTGTGAAGCATGGGAGAAGGATGCCACCGGGGTGCCGCCCGGGGGCGGGGCGGCCGTCAGTGGTACTCTTGGAGCGTCCTGACGGAATAGCCGCTTTTCTTCAGGGCCGCGATGCCCAGAGCCGCCGCGCTGGCGCCGCTGAGGGTGGTCATGATGGGCGTGCCCGTGTACACGGCTGTGGTGCGAATGCGGACTTCGTCGGCGCGGGGGGATTGGCCGGTGGGCGTGTTGATGACCAGTTGGATGGCGCGGTTCTTGAGCAGATCAAGCGCGTTGGGGCGGCCTTCCGCGAGCTTGAACACCCGCTCGACCTTGAGGCCGGCCTTTTCGAGGATGGCGGCCGTGCCGCTGGTGGCGATCAGATCAAAGCCCAGTTCGGCAAACTGGCGGGCGACGGCGGCGACCTCCTTCTTGTGCGCGTCGCTCACGCTGATGAACACCCGGCCCGAGGTGGGCAGCGGCACCCCCGCTGCCATCTGCGACTTGGCGTAAGCCACCCCCAAATCGGCGTCCAGTCCCATGACCTCGCCGGTGGACCGCATCTCGGGCGAGAGGAGAATGTCCTGGCCGTGGAACCGGTTGAAGGGGAAGACCGACTCCTTGACTGCCCAGTAAGGGGGCCAGATTTCGGTGGTGAAGCCCAGTTGCCGGAGTGTTTTGCCCGCCATGACCTTGGCCGCCAACTTGGCCAGCGGCACGCCGATGGCCTTGCTGACGAAGGGGACGGTTCGGGAGGCGCGCGGGTTGACCTCGAGCACGTACACCGTGTCGCCCTTGACGGCGTACTGAACGTTCATGAGGCCCACCACGCGCAACTCGCGCGCCATGGCGTGGGTGTAGCGGCGGATCGTTTGGATGACCGACTGGGACAGCGTGTGCGGAGGCAGCACCATGGCGGCATCGCCCGAGTGGACACCGGCAAACTCGATGTGCTCCAGCATGCCACCGATCACGATGGTGCCCTCATCCGGGTTCGGGAACTGGCCCACGTCCGCGATGCAATCCACGTCCACCTCGGTGGCGTCCTCGAGGAACTTGTCCACCAGCACGGGGCGTTCGGGCGAAGCCTCCACGGCGAACCGCATGTAGTGCTGCAACTCGGCGTCGGAATAGACGATCTGCATCGCGCGGCCGCCCAGCACGAAACTCGGCCGCACCAGGACGGGGTAACCGAGCTTCCGCGCCACGGCCAGCGCCTCGGCCTCGTGGGTGGCGATGCCGTTGGGCGGCTGGGGAATCTTGAGCCGGTCCAGCATGGCGGCGAAGAGTTTGCGGTCCTCGGCGATCTCGATGCTCTGGGGGCTGGTGCCGATGATGTTGACCCCGTTCTTTTGGAGGCCGAGAGCGAGGTTCAGGGGCGTCTGCCCGCCAAACTGGGCGATGGCGCCCCAGCAGCCTTCGCGCTGGTAGATGTGGAGCACGTCCTCCAGCGTCAGCGGCTCGAAGAAGAGCTTGTCGCTGGTGTCGTAATCGGTCGAGACGGTCTCCGGGTTCGAGTTGACCATCAGGGTTTCAAAGCCGTCCTCCTTCAGGGCGAAGGAGGCGTGGACGCAGCAGTAGTCGAACTCGATGCCCTGGCCGATGCGGTTGGGGCCGCCGCCGAGGATCATGACCTTCCGTTTGTTCGAGGGCCGAGCCTCGTCATCGCCCCGGTCGTAGGTTGAATAGTAATACGGCGTGTAGGCCTCGAATTCGGCCGCGCAGGTGTCCACCAGCCGGTAACTGGGCATCAGCCCCAGGCGACCGCGTTCGGCCCGCACTTCGTCCTCGGTCCGGCCCGTCAGGTGGGCGATCTGGCGGTCGGAGAAACCGAGCGATTTGGCTCGGGCTAAGAGTTCGGAATTCATCAAGTGTCGCAAAAAATCGCGCAAAGTAAGCCGCGAACCCCGGCCGATGTCGAGTGCTGAAAACAAGGCGAGCGTCGCGTTTGTGAGGCAGGAAAGTTCTCTCAACCTTTTCGGGGATCCGCCGATAGCACGTTCGTGCGGCCGGGCATCAGGGTGCGCCGCGCGCATCATCGGCTGGCCTCGGATTCAAGCATCGATTTATGGCAGACGCAGCGCGCAAACGGGTTCTTTTGATCGACACCACTCCGAAGATGGCGGCCGGGTGGCGGCACCGAATTCAGGATCTCTCTGACCGGTGGGAGATCGAGGTCGCCACCGGGCGGGAACAGGCGGAGGAGATCCTCGGCCGCGGTGGGGTGGATCTGGTGGCCGCCGCCCTCGACTTGCCGGGTGGCGGCGCGGCTTTCCTCGATGCTGCGACGGAACGGCAACCGGGGCTGGTCGGCATCGTTCTGATTGATGATCTGGCGGAGGAACAAGGCGCCGGGGTGGCCGACCTGCCTTATCATGCCGTGCCCAAGTCCTGCCATCCGGAGGATCTGAATGATGTGATGTTGCGGGCGCAGGCCCTGGCGAGCCTGCTGGGCGACGCCCGGCTGAAGAAGTCGATCGCGCAGATCCGCAGCCTCCCCACGCTACCCGAGCTTTACCGGGAACTGATGGCGGAGTTGCGCAAGGAGGAACCTTCGCTCGATCGGGTTGGAGAGATCGTTTCGCGTGACCTCGGGATGACGGCCAAAATGTTGAAGCTGATCAACTCTGCCCTGTTCGCTCTGCCGCGCGAGGTCACCACACCGGCGGAGGCCGTGGTGTTCCTCGGCGTGGAAACGGTCAAGGCGCTGGCCCTTTCGCTCCAGGTCTTTTCCCAGTTCAAGTTCGTCTCCACCCTCTCTGTCGAGGCGTTGTGGAATCACAGTTGGGTCACGGGAGTGCTGGCGAAGCGAATCGCCCTCTCGGTCCACGCGCCAAAGGCCGTGGCGGATCAATCGTTCATCTCGGGTCTGTTGCACGACGTGGGCAAGCT
>DATLZF010000034.1:0-4664 GCA_035574135.1 Candidatus Methylomirabilota bacterium | reverse complement strand
AGAAAGTCGCCATCGTCGGCGCCTCGGGTTACTCGGGCGAGGAACTCGTGCGCCTGTTGCTTCAGCATCCCCAGGTCGAACTCACCGCCGTCACATCCCGACAAAGCGCGGGACAAACCGTGGCCCAGGTGTTCCCGAAGTTCGCCAGCCACCCACGCTCGCGTTCGCTCCGCTTCACCGAACCGAACGCGGCCCTGCTGGCCAGGCAGGCCGAGATCGTTTTCCTGGCGCTGCCCCACGGCGTGGCGGCCGAGTTTGCCGTCCCGTTGCTTCAAGCCGGCTGCGTGGTCATCGATCTCAGCGCCGACTTCCGGCTGAAAAGCCCGGACACCTACAAGGAGTTCTACGGCCACGATCATCCCGCGCCCGACTTGTTGGGTCGGGCAGTCTACGGTTTGCCTGAGCTCCACCGGACCAGCATCATGGGCGCGACGCTGATCGCTTCGCCCGGGTGCTATCCGACCAGCATCCTGTTGCCGACCATTCCGCTGCTCCGCGCCCGGTTGATCCGACCGACCGGCATCATCGCCAATTCCTTGAGCGGCGTCAGCGGGGCCGGGCGCAAGGCGGAGGTCGATTACCTGTTCTGCGAGTGCAACGAAAGCGTGCGCCCCTACGGCGTGCCGAAACATCGTCACCTGTCCGAGATCGAGGAGCAACTGGGTCTCGTGACCGGCAGCCCCGTCGTCATTCAGTTCACGCCGCACCTGATCCCTGTCAACCGCGGCATCCTGACCACGCTTTATCTGGCGCCGGCGCGGGAGTTTCACACGGCGGCCGAGGCCGAGGCGCTGGGACAGCAGATCGAGAGCTGCTTTCGCGAGGCCTACGGCCAGGCCCCGTTCGTGCGCCTGCTCGAGGGCCGGGCTCTGCCGGATACCAAGAACGTCGTCGGCACCAACGTCATCGAGATCGCCTGGCGGCTTGATCCCCGCACCGGCCGCCTGATTGTGATGAGCGCGGAGGACAACATCGTCAAAGGCGCCAGCGGCCAGGCGGTGCAGAGCATGAACATCCTGTGCGGTTTCCCCGAGACAACGGGGTTGATCTGACTCACCGCGCGTGTCCGAACCTGTCACGATCCTGCTCGCGGCGGCCGGAGTGCTGTTCATCGGCCTTTCAAAAGCCGGCTTTGGCGGTGGGCTGGGGATGTTGACCACGCCGTTGTGCGTGCTGGCGTTCAGCGCGGGCGGTCGGGATGCCGCCTTTGCCATCGGTACGCTGCTGCCGCTGTTGTGCGCGGGCGACGCCTTTTCGCTCTACCATTACTGGGGCAAATGGCGCCGCGAGAACCTCGGATACCTGCTGCCCGGTGTGGTGGCGGGTGTGGTGATTGGTGTCCACTTGATCGGCCGATTTTCCGCGCGTGAGCTGAACCTGGCCATCGGCATCCTCGCAGTGGCCTTCGTGCTGTTTCAACTGACGAAGGAGAGAATCTTCCGGGCCCAGGGCGCGTTTGCGCCGAACCACGCCCTCGGGATTCCATGCGGCATCGGCGCCGGCATCGCCTCAACCTTCGCGCACGGAGCCGGCCCGGTGGTCAGTGTTTTTCTCATCCCCCAACGGATGCCCAAAGAGATTTACGTGGGCACCACGGTGCTGGTCTTCACGTGCATCAACTGGATCAAGCTGCCTTTCTTCGCCTACCAGGGCCTGATCACGCAGGAGACGCTGCTGACGGGGCTGGCTTATTCCTTTCTGATCCCGCTTGGCGTCTGGGCCGGGGTGCATCTGAACCGGCGGGTGTCCGAGGCGCTGTTTGTGCAGCTGGTCTATGTGTTCACCTTCCTCGCGGGACTCCAGCTCATCTTCAACTTCAATCTCGCCCGGTTGTTCCGGCACTGAGTTCGCTTCCGCCGCCGGCCTCCACCGCCCCGCGCTCGCGGCGGTAGGCTTCCGCCAGAAGTGTGATCGGATGCACAACCCGCACCGGCAATCCGCGCCGTTGCGCGCCGTTGAGAATCTGCAACAGACATCCGGGATTGCCCGTGGCCACGGTCTCCGCGCCGGTGGAGGCGATGTGATTGAGTTTCCGCTCGATCAATTCGCCGGCCATTCCGGGTTGGATCAGGTTGTAAATGCCCGCACTGCCGCAGCACCAGGTGCTTTCGGGCAGCTCGACCAACCGAAGATTCGGGATGGCAGCCAACACCGCGCGGGGCTGCGCCGTGATCCTCTGCCCGTGGCAGAGATGACAGGCCTCGTGGTAGGTGACGGTCTGCGACGGATGCTCGTCGCCCCCGGGGGCCTCCAGTCCGATGGCCGTCAGCCATTCGTGGATGTCCTTGATCTTGGCGTCCCAGCGGGCTGCGCGCTCGGCGTAGCACGGGTCATCGGCCAGCAGCGACGAGAAATGCTTCAGGTGCGAGCCGCAGCCGGCCGCGTTGGTGATGATGGCATCGAAGGCGTCGGGCGGGAACTGGTCGATCTGGGCACGCGCCAGGCGTCGCGCGAGTGCCAGTTCGCCGTTGTGGGCGTGGAGCGAGCCGCAGCAAAGCTGCTCCGGGGGCGTCACAACTTCGCATCCGTGACGAACCAGCACTTCGACAGTGTCGCGGTTGACGTCGCTGAAGATCAGGTCCTGGGCGCAACCCGTCAGAAAGGCGACGCGAAACCGCCGCCGGCCCTGAGCGGGCGTTACCGGAGCGATCAAGTCGGCCGAGAACGCCGCCTGTACCTGCGGTGTCATCGCCTCCAATTGCCGCCACCGGCGGGGCAGGAGCCGGAGCAAGCCCGATTGCCGGATGAACCGCTGGAGGCCTAGTTCCTGCCAGAGCCGCAACGCGCGGCCCAGCACCTGAAGACGGCGCAAGTCCATGAACAGCCAGCCCAGGGTCAAGTCGCGCAGCAACCGCCGCGGCAGCGAATCCAGCTCGCCGCTGCGCTCGGCCTCGGCCCGGGCCCGCTCGAACAGCTCCGCGTAGTTCACTCCGGCCGGACAGGCGGTCATGCAGGCCAGACAACCGAGGCAGAAATACATCTCGTCGGCAAAAGCCCGGGTCGGAGCCAGCCGCTCGTCGGCAATGGCGCGCATCAGGGCGATGCGGCCCCGGGGGCTGTGGCGTTCCAGTTTGGTCCTCTCGTAGGTCGGGCAGGTGGAGAGACAAACTCCGCAGTGCATGCATTGCTGCACCACCGAGTAATCCAGGCTCTTGAGGTGAGATTCGGCCGCGCTCATGAATCCGTTGCGCGGGAGGAAAGCACGGGCCCCGTATCACGCCAAAGCTTTTCCGCGCGGGATAGACGCAATCCCACCGTCGAGGATCGCCCGGTTTCGGAGAGCCAACGTCCCTCCAAGGACCAGGCCCGACTCGAGTCAGTTTGTCGGGACAGACCAATAGAAAGGCGCGCGCGGCGCCTTGCGTACGACGTAGAACGGATGGCCGGCGGGGATCACCACCTTGGAAGCCGGTTTCCACGCGTCGTCAAACCATCCCTCCCGGCCGGGCGCGGAAGAGTAGAAGTAGGTCTTGGTTTGCGACTTGGCCGGATTGACGACCTGGATGTTGTCGGCCGTGACGGCGTCCATGCCGGCCGCCAGACCGGTCGCCGGATCGCCCGTGTAGAGGTTCAACTCGACCAGCCTGAGATTGCCTCGCGGACGCAGAGTGCTGACGAGGTTGTACCCGGGCGCGATCGGGACGAGCGAAGGCTGGTTCTTTACAGCGCCGTGTTGCGGCACCATCAGCTTCGTCTTGCCCAGACGGCGCACAATAATTCCGCGTTCCGGGAAAATGACGGTGTCGCCCGCGGGCGTCCGATCCTCGAACCGCCATCCCTCCCAGCCTGGCGCGTTGCAGTAAAAGATCGTCAGCGTCTCCTGGGATTCCGGCACTGGAATCAGAATGTTGTCGGCCTCCAGGCTGTTGGTGCCGGCCAGCAGCCCCGCTCGGTTGGTCTCGCCGAAGTAATCCGCTACGGTCAGATGCCGGCGCACACGGAAGGCGTCGCCGACGGAGACGATGGAGGCCACGTCGCCCACGACTTGGAGAGTCGAGTTACTGGAGAGAGTGTCGAGAATGTCCACCATCATGCCTGAATCGAATTCGACATAGAACGACCCGTTGGTGCCGTTGAAGGCGTCCTCCGCCCAACTGGCCGCCGCGTCCGTGAGCTGGCCCCCGACCACGCGGGTCACTCGGCCCGCATAGGCCACGGGACACACGCATTGAGGCGCAAGGAAGTTCAGCCGGCCTCCGCCTTTGCGATCGCCTTCGATGATGCGCGTGGATCCGACGAAAGTCTCTGACACACTGACCGCCACGGCGGGCGGCGACGACGCGGCCCCCAGGCCGGGCAGAGCGCAGCAAAGAGCGAGAGCAGACAAGAATCGAGAATTCATAACCATGATGGGGAAGAGAAGACCTAATCGGCCGGACGCAGGACCTTCAATCGCATGAAACGCGGACGGTTCGGAGCGAGAGCCGAGCTGTCGCGATATGTCACTCTTTCCAGACTTCCATCCACCGCCGTAGTCCCTACCAATCGCACCCCCGTTCCCGGCTTCCAGACCTTGTTATCGGTCGAGGTCTCCACGACATAGATGACACTGGTGTCGTTGCGCCGCCGGATGAAGCTCAGGCTGAGGTAGGGCTTGCCAGCGATGGTGATGATGCCGGTCGAAATGCCCTGCTCGGAGGACTCGCCAACCGTCGGATCCATGC
>DATLZF010000033.1:0-7145 GCA_035574135.1 Candidatus Methylomirabilota bacterium | reverse complement strand
CGGCGCTGGCGGACACGCCGCCGGCCGCCGCGCTGACCGCTTACTTTTACCAGACCCTCGCCGCGCTGCTGAGTGCCGCGCTCAAACTGTTGCGGCTGGGCCAGGTGGGAGCGCAATCTCTCCTGACCGAGTGCCTGGCCGAGGCCGGAGCCGCCGTCGCGGAAGCCTCCACGGTGCCGGAGCCGGACGCGGGCTGGTTCAACCCCCTGCTCGAGATCGCCAGCGCCCGACACGAGACGGCCTACACCCGGATTTTCATCTCATGAACTCGCGTTTCTCCCGTGCCGTGCGCATTGGCATTGGCGGGCCGGTCGGCTCCGGCAAGACCATGCTGGTCCTCCGGCTCTGCCAGAAACTCCGCGACAGGTACAGCGTCGCCGTCGTCACCAACGACATTTACACGAAGGAGGACGCCGAATTCCTCGGGCGCCACCACGCGCTGCCCTTGGAGCGCATCATCGGCGTCGAGACTGGCGGTTGTCCGCACACGGCCATTCGCGACGACACGACCATGAACTCCCAGGCCATCGAGGAACTGGAACGACGGTTTCCCGATCTGGAACTGGTCCTGGTCGAGAGTGGGGGCGACAACTTGAGCGCCACCTTCTCGCCCGAGCTGGTGGATGCCTTCATTTATGTCATCGACGTGGCGGAAGGGGACAAAATCCCGCGCAAAGGCGGCCCCGCCATCCGCACCAGCGACCTGCTGGTGATCAACAAAATCACCCTCGCACCGCACGTGGGCGCCGATCTGGCCGTGATGGAACGCGACTCGAGGGCGATGCGCGGGGACAAACCGTTCCTCTTTGCCGATCTGAAGAGCGAGCGGGGACTGGCCGAAGTGATCGCATGGATCGAGCACCACTGTCTGTTCCCGGCAGCGAACGGTTGAGAGGAGCGTCGCGATGCCGGCTCACCTTTCTCAGAAGCGGGAGTGCCACCGGGTCGATCCCCAATCGCAACCCACCGAGAGCGGCTGCGACGCGGCGCCGAGTGGCCTCTGCCCCGGTTCCCAGGAGGTGTCCGCGCACCTGAGAGCCGGGACCGCGTCTCCAGGGCGAAAGCCCGTGGGCGATGGACTCGGGGCTCCGGGGGCCGGGCGCGTCAGCGCGCGGCGGTTGGAGGGGTATCTTAAACTGGTTTGCTCGGCCGGTGGATCGGGCCGCAGCTTTCTCAGCGAACAGTCCTTCGCCGCGCCGTTTCACCTGAGCAAGCCGTATTGGGACGGGCGCGTCCTCAGGGTCCAGGTGATCAATCCGACGGCGGGTTTGTTTGCCGGCGATCGTTTGCGGAGTGATGTGCGCGTGGGACGCGGCGCGCGGCTGTGCTTCACGACCCCCAGTGCCAGCCGCGTGCATGCCATGAGCTCCGGTCAGGCGTGGGTGGAGCAGGCCTTTGAGATCGAGGACGGCGGCTGGCTCGAATACAGTCCTGCTCCGCTGATTCCGCAGCGGAACAGTCGCTATCGGCAGCGCACGAGGGTGGAGGTCGAGGCGGGGGGCGAACTTCTTTTCCTCGAGACAATGGCGCCCGGGCGCGTGGCGCACGGCGAGCAGTTTGGCTTCACGGAAGTGGATTGGGAACTCGACCTGCGATACGCCGGCCGCCTGCTCGCCCGCGAGCGGTATCGGCTGCGGCCGGATGACGAGTCGCTGGCTCCGCTCCGCCGCGTTTTCCCCGCGGCCTATTTCGCCAGCGGATATGTGATCACGGAGCGCCTTACGCCGGAGGATTCGTGCTGGTCGGAAGCTCGCGCGGTGCAAACACCCGCATGCCTCGTCGGTTGGAGCCGCCTGCCCGAGGCAGGCTGGAGCCTGCGCCTGGTGGCGGCCGATCCGGTGAGCCTGCGGCGGTGTTGGCGAGATTTGCGGGCACTGCTCGCGCGGCGCCTGCCCGAACTGGCCTCGCCCGGACGACCGGGCTGAGCCGGGGGCGGAAGTGGGCCGGTTTGTCCGGGGGGCGCGGTGCTTGTCTTCGCGTGTGGGATCGCCATACTCCGCGCCCATACGACATGAACTCCATCGGTATCGGCATCATCGGTTGTGGCGGCATCACTCTTCAGAACCACCTGCCCGGTCTCGCCCTTTGCCGCGACGTGCGGGTCACCGCTCTGTGTGATAGCAATCCGGCCACGCTGGAGCAGGCGCGCCAGCAGACCGGCGTGCAAACCGTCTCGACGAAGTGGGAGGAGATTGTCAGGCGCGATGACGTGCAGGCGGTCATCATCGCCACGCCGAACCTTTTCCATCCGCCGATTGCCCTGGCCGCCGTCCGCGCCGGCAAGCACGTGCTGTGTGAGAAGCCGCTGGCTTTGAATTACGCCGACGCGAAGGCCATGGCCGACGAAGCCGAGCGGGCCGGCGTGCGGCACATGACGGCGTTCACTTACCGCTTCGTTCCGGCGATGCGGTATCTGCATCACCTGGTGGTGCGGGGGGAACTGGGCCGGCCCTATCATTTCCGTTCCTGCCGGTTGCAGGACTGGGGCACGCGCAACCTCGGCTGGCGCCAGCAGAAGAAGCTGGCCGGCAGCGGCGAACTCGGCGACATGCTCAGTCACCGCATCGACTTTGCCCACCACCTCATCGGCCCGATGAAACGGCTCGTCGCCAACATGAAGAATCTCACGCCCGTCCGCGATGGCGCGCCGAATGACACGGATGACTGGGTGGCGATCCTGGCCGAGTTCAGGAACGACGCTACCGGCGTCCTCGAGAGCTCGAAGCTGGCCAGCGGCCACAACGAATCGTGGCGCAGCCGGGATTACGTCGAGATCAACGGCAGCGAGGGCACGTTCGAGTTCGCCACGGGCAAATGGAACGAACTGCAGGTCGGCAAAGTCGGCGGACCCGGGCTCAAACCGCTGACCATCCCGCGCGAGTTCTGGACCTGGCCCGGTTCGCCGCGCGATCCGGGCGCCGGCGATCCGCTGGTCGCCTTCCGTTACGATCAGGCGGTCGAATTCATCAACGCCATCCGGGAGCAACGCCCTTGCGCGGTCACCTTCCACGACGGCGCCCGCGCCCAACGGGTGATGGAGGCCGCCCAACGCTCGACCGAGACGCGGGCGTGGGTGGAACTGGGTGAGCCATGAACATCCGGCCGGCCACGCACGCCGATCTGCCCGCCATCCTCGAGATCTACAACGAGGCGGTGCTGAACACGACCGGCACCTACGACTACGAACCGCGCTCGCTCGAACAGCGTCGGCAGTGGTTTGAGGAGCGGCGGCAGGGAGGTTACCCGGTCTTCGTGGCCGAGGAGGAGACGGGCCGCATCGTGGGCTGGAGCGCGTTGAATCCTTACCACTCCCGGCCCGGCTACCGGTTCACCGCTGAGAACTCGGTTTACATCGCCGCCGACCGGCGCGGGCAGGGGGTGGGCAAGCGGCTGCTGGCGCCGCTGATCGACGCGGCGCGGCAACGCGGTTTGCACGCCATCATTGCCGCCATCGACGCCACCAACGCCGCCAGCGTGCGGCTGCACGAGCGGTTCGGCTTCAAGGTGGTCGGCCAGTTCAAGGAGGTCGGCTTCAAGTTCGGCCGCTGGTTGGATGTCACTTACATGGAACTGCTGTTATGAACCGCAACCATCCCGGCAAGAGCGAAAGTTGTTTCAGCCCCGGTGCCGGAGTCATCGTGCTGCTCCTGGCCGGTGCTCTGGTTGGTTCCACCGCCCCGCGGCCGAACATCCTGTTCATCATGACCGATGACCACGCCGCCCACGCCATCAGCGCCTACGGCAGCAAGGTCAATCACACGCCCCACCTGGACCGGCTGGGCGCGGAGGGGCTGCGGCTGAATCGCTGTTTCGCGGTGAACTCGATCTGCACTCCGAGCCGGGCCACGATCCTTACCGGCCAGTACAGCCATCGCAATGGCGTGCCGGTGTTCAACAACCTCGATCCGGCTACGGTCACCGTGGCCCACCGGTTGCGCGACGCTGGCTACTACACGGCCCTGATTGGCAAGTGGCACCTCGGTTCCGATCCCCAGGGCTTTGACCACTGGAACATCCTTCCCGGCCAGGGCCGCTACATCAACCCCATCCTATACGACCGCGACGGCCACCGGGTGTACAAGGGTTATGCCACCGAGGTCATCACCGAGCTGACGCTCGACGTGCTCAGGCAGCGGCCGAAGGACAAGCCGTTCTTCGTCATGTGTCATCACAAGGCGCCGCACCGCGAATGGACACCCAACGAGCGTTATCGCCGGGAGTTCTCCACGCGGCAGATTCCGGAACCCGCCACCCTCCGGGACGATTACGCGGGGCGCGCCGATGCGTTGCGCCTCCAGCAACAGTCCGTCTTTCGCGACCTGACCCGCCGCGATCTCAAGCTGGAACCGCCCGCCGAATTGAAAGGCACCAATCGCCAGCAATGGTTGGGTGTCAAGCCTGACGAGGTCGAGATTCGTCACGCCGGCGAACGGCGCATCCTCCGAGGCGAGGAGCTGGAGCGGTGGAAGTACCAGCGCTACATGCAGGATTACCTCGCCTGCGTACAGAGCGTCGATGACAGTGTGGGCCGCCTCCTCGACTGGCTGGACGCGAACGGGCTGCGCGAGAACACGCTCGTCATCTATACCAGCGATCAGGGTTTCTTCCTCGGAGACCACGGGCTGTACGACAAACGCTTCATGTACGAGCCGTCGTGGCGGATGCCGTTCCTCGCCCGCTGGCCGGCCGGCATCAAGCCGGGCACCGTCAGCGATGCCTTGGCGATCAACTGTGACTTCGCGCCGACCTTTCTCGAACTGGCAGGCCTGGCTGTGCCCGATGACATGCAGGGCCGGAGCCTTGCGGCCCTTTTCAGCGGTGTGCCGCCACCGGATTGGAGGCGCGAAATCTACTACCGCTACTACCACGATCCCGGGCACCATCGCACGGCCGCGCACTACGGCATTCGCACGGAGACGCACAAGCTGATCCACTACTGGAAGCAGGATCAGTGGGAGCTGTTCGACCTGGTGCGCGATCCTGACGAGATGCGCAACCTTTACGGCGCGCCCGGGGTGGCGTCGCTCGTGGCTGATCTCAAAGCGCGCCTGGCGCGGTTGCAGCACTCCCTTGGCGACACCGGCCAGTTCACGAGAGAGCTGCCGGAAGACACGGTGGATGCCGAGCCGCCGCAGTTGAAACGGAAGCATCCGGATTCGCCGCTTTGAGCAGGGTGGGCGACCGGATGCGCTGCTTTGCGCACGGCGGTTCGGCTCTGCGCAGAGCCGCGGCCTGCATTGCGCTTTTCTTCCAGAATAAGCCCGGTCCGCGATTGACTCTCTAAATAAACCCGCGAAGGATCGCGTCCACTCTCAGTCATTCCTATGAAAAGCGTGAATCGTCGCAGTTTTATCCGGAGCACGGCGCTGGGTGCCGCAGCCTGTACTGTTCTGCCCATTCGTTCGCTGGCGCAGTTGCGCAGTTCGGGGGATGAAATCCGCGTTGGCGTTGTCGGATTCAAGGGCCGCGGCCAGGACCATCTCACCGGCTTGTCCAAGCTGCCCAATGTTCGCATCACCGGGTTGTGTGACGTGGACGAGGAGGTCTTGGGCAAGGAGCACTCGAAGTGGAAGGATAGGGGAGTGCAGGTGGAGGCGCACAAGGACGTGCGGCGCCTGCTCGACAGCAAGAACGTGGATGTCATCTCCATCGCGACTCCCAATCACTGGCACGCTCTGGGCGCCATCTGGGCGATCCAAGCCGGCAAGGATGTTTATGTCGAAAAGCCCGTTTCCCACAATGTCTGGGAAGGTCGCAAGCTCGTCGAAGCCGCGCGCAAGTACAACAAGATGGTGCAGACGGGCACGCAAAGCCGCTCCAGCACCGGCATCGCCGAGTGCTTTGCCTGGTTGAAGGAAGGCCACCTCGGCAAGATCACCCTGGCTCGGGGACTTTGCTACAAGCCGCGGCCGAGCATCGGCAAAACAACCGGTCCCCAACCCCTGCCGCCGGGGCTGGACTACGACCTCTGGTGCGGCCCGGCGCCGATGAAGCCGCTTCGCCGGAAGAATCTTCACTATGACTGGCACTGGGTGTGGGATACGGGCAACGGCGACCTCGGCAACCAGGGCATTCACCAGATGGACATCTGCCGCTGGGCTCTGGGCGTGCAGGAATTATCGCCCCGTGTGCTGAGCCTTGGCGGCCGGCTGGGTTATGACGACGACGGGGAGACGGCCAACACCCAGATCGTTTTCCATGATTACCCGGGGGCTCCGTTGCTCTTCGAGGTTCGCGGCCTGCCGCGCAAGGCGGGTGACAAGCAGATGGATAACTACAAAGGCGCCGGCGTGGGCGTGGTCCTGCACTGCGAAGGCGGTTACGTCGTGATCCCGAACTACACCAGCGCCACGGCCTACGACAAGGATGGCAACAAGCTCAAGGAGTGGAAGGGCGCCAACAACCACTACGAGAACTTCATCAAAGCCGTGCGCAGCCGCAAGCACACGGATTTGGCCGCCGACATCCTCGAAGGCCACCTCTCCAGCGCCCTTTGCCACACCGGCAACGTCTCGTATCGACTCGGCCGCAAAGCCGCCACCGGGGAGATTCAGGAAGCCGTGAAGGGCAACCCCGCAGTGTCCGAGGCTCTGGGTCGCTGCCTGGAACACCTCGCTGCCAACAACGTCGATCTGGCCGCCACGCCCCTCACGCTCGGCGTGCCGCTGGTCATGGACCCGCGCACCGAGCGCTTCATCGGCAGCGCGGCGGCGTCCACGCCGGCCGCTGCTGCGGTCGCGTCGCGGCCCCCGACGTTCCGTGGCACGGGCAAAGGAGCTGCGGATTTGATCGCCCGTCGGCCCGGGCCGGCCGTCTCCACGCCGGCCGCGTCCCGGGACGAGTGGACGGTGCGGGCCAACGCAATGCTCACCCGCGATTACCGCAAGCCGTACGTTGTGCCGGACAAGGTCTGAGGGGCGAGCCCGGACAAGCCGCCGAATGGGAGGCGAGAGAGCGCTCCCGACACGGCGGGGATTCCCTTTTCCGTCAAGGTCTCGGATCAACGTCCGGCCTGGTCGATCTGGCCGCGCGTGACGCCGAGTTGATTGAGCAGCTTCAGCTCGCGCCACAGCGCGGTGCCGGTGATTTCGCCGCGAAGGAGCCGGCGGTATTGCGCGATGGTGCGCGCGACGACCTCCGGCGGC
>DATLZF010000032.1:0-2716 GCA_035574135.1 Candidatus Methylomirabilota bacterium | reverse complement strand
CCGGGTGGTGCTGGGCACGCCCACCGCCGCGCCGCCGCTCTGGTTGGCGCGGCGGCACCCGGAAATCCTGCCCGTCAACGAGCAGGGACTGGTACTGCACGAGGGCACGCGCCGGGCTGTGTGCCTGAACAGCGACATTTTTTGGGAGTACTCGAAGCGGATCGTCTCCGCCCTGGCCGGGGCCCTGGGTGGGCACCCCGCGCTGCTGGCCTGGCAGATCGACAACGGCCTGGGAGGCCACCACACCGAGGCGTCGTTCAATGAGGATTCGCGGCGCGATTGGCACGAATGGTTGAAGGCGAAATATGAAACCATCGACCGCCTCAACGACCTTCTCGGGCTGCGCTTTTGGGGCCAGACGGTGACGGACTGGACGCACGTGCCCATGCCCATGCGGGCACCCACGGTTCACAACCCGGCGTTGATCCTCGACTGGAAACGCTTTTGCAGCGACACAATCGTGGCCTACGCGCGAATGCAGGCGACCTTGCTTCACGAGCTGACCCCGGGAGTGCCGGTAACCCAGAACTTGCGCGCCCTGACGCGCGACTTCGACCACTTCGACATGGCCGAAACGATCGACTTCGTTTCGGTGGACAGCAACGCGACCATCAAGGTCAGGTCTTCCGAACTGGCGGCCGAGATCGACATGATGCGGTCGTTGAAGAAGGAAGGCGTCCGCGCTCCCGACGGCGGGACGGGCTTCTGGGTAATCGAGCAAAAGGCCGGCAACGTGGACTGGCAGGAAGTCAATTCACTCGTCCGGCCCGGGGTGGTGCGGTTGTTTACCTACCAGTTGATCTCCCGCGGCGCGGATGGCGTCCTTTACTTCCTCTGGCGCCAGCCGCGCATCGGGTCGGAGAAGTTTTATGGCGGCGTGCTGACGCACGACGGGCGCGGCGACAACCGGGTGTACCAAGAAATCAAACAGATCGGGCAGGAACTCCGGCGCCTCGGACCGGCGCTGGCCGGCACGCGAGTGGTGGCCGACCTTTGCATCCTCTTCAGTCACGACAACGACTGGAGTTTTCGTTACGTCAAACAGCCTACCGCGCACTTTCGTCTCCGCGAGCACCTGCAGTTGTTCTACAACGCGATTCACGACCGCAACATCGCCGTGGACTTCGCCCGGCCCACGGAGGATCTCTCCCGCTACAAGATCGTCATCGCCCCCTCGCTCCAGTTGCTGGCCGGGGGGGAGGCCGACCGGCTGAAACTTTACGTGCAGAACGGCGGAACCTTGGTGAGTACGTGCAATACCGGCCTGGTGGACGAGCATCACATGGCACCCGACACCGGTTTTCCCCACGACCTGACCGATCTGTTCGGGCTGGAGGTGCTGGAGTTCGATCCCCTTCCGCCCGGTGAAGAGAATCACATGACGTTCCGCGGCAGCTTCCACCCGACGTCGGTGCACCCGGCGCGGCTGTGGTGTGATCTCATCGAACCTCGCGGGTGCCAGGTCTTGGGAACCTATACCAAGGACTTCTATGCCGGCCGACCGGTGCTCACGATGAACGAATTCGGACAGGGGCGCGCCATCTACTTCGGCACCGTCAGTCACCAGCCGTTTTACCATGATCTGGTGAGCTGGCTGCGCCAGTTGTGTGGCCTCCAGCCCTTGCTCAAGGTGCCGGACACGGTGGAGGTCAGCCTCCGGCAGAAAGACAACCGGAGGATTTACTTCTTGCTGAATCATCAGCCTTCGCCGGTGCGGCTGTCCTTTTACAAGCCCATGCATGATTTTTTGACCGGCAACACCTTCTCTGGCGTTTACGATCTGCCCCCCCACGGCGTGCTGGTGCTGGACGAGACGTAGTCTTTTGACTGGAGCCTCCGCGTCGCGTTGCTAGCCTGCCGCCGTGTTGCCGCCTCGACGTATCCCGCCGCTGGGACCGCCCAAACGCTCCGCCCGCCAACGGGCGCTGGCCGAACTGCGAGGCATCGACGTGGTGGCTCTCGAACAAGAGAAAAAAAACACGGCGCGCGCGCTGTCCGCCGTCATGCCGGCCGTGCTCTCGCAACTCCGGATGGAACGGCGCCAGTCCGAGGCGGAAATCCTGCGCGTCTGGCAGGATGTCCTTGACCCTCGCATCACGGCGCATGCCCGGCCGGTCAGTTACCATCGGGGAACGCTGTTCGTGGCGGTGGACAGCAGCGTGTGGCTTGACGAGATCGTCCGCTACCGCCGGCGCGAGATCATCGACCGTCTCCAGCACTGTTTTGGCCGCGAGCTGATCAAGAAGATTTCCTTCCGGCTGGGCTGAAGGTGTGCCTCCGCCGACACGCCCGGTGGAGACAGTCGGTTGCCGGTGGATGCGCGTGGCGCGGCTGTGCGGCCCGAGCCGGTGCCACGTCCCCGGAGCCGTATGGCTGTGATTTGACCCGCTGCCATCGACTCGTTAGGCTCGAGCACAATTCAATGGCCACTGTCCGATTTGAAGACTTCGCCCTGTTGTTGCGTGAGGGCGACCACGTCGCCGTGGCCCGGCGCGCGATTCCGCGCGGGACCGCGCTGGAAGGTCCGGGCGGGCGGATCGATCTGCTGGCGGACATTCCGCAGGGACACAAGTTTGCCCTCACGACCGTCGAGGACGGCCAGCCGCTGCGCAAGTATGGCCAGGTGATCGGCTTTGCCCGGGGACGCATCGTGCCGGGTGAGCACGTGCACACGCACAACGTCGCCGTGCGAGAGTTCGGCCGGGACTACGCCTTC